>NZ_CBDKZH010000004.1:9567-31722 GCF_965300815.1 Leuconostoc sp. | reverse complement strand
TAAAAATACCATAAAAGCCTTTTATTTAGCACCTTGCATACGCTAGATACTATTATCTAACGTCAATCTTAACAAAGTCTTAAACTCATCAAATCCTCAATCAGTACAACGACCAACAAATTCAAGCTCAATATAGTGTCTAATATATCGCACGGTTTGATCGTGAATATTTTCCAACTGCGCAAAAAATATTGCTTTGTTCGTAATCCTTAGTAACCGATATTGCCCCTGTATGTCATCAATCACACTATTCATACGATTGCTAACACTATCATCAACAACCACATGATCAAAAAAAGCAGTCAATGCTCACGCATTGACTGCTTAAAAATTGACGCTAAATTTAGATATTATCACCAACCCACTCTGGCAAAATACAATAGTTAATCTGCCTTGAACCCAACGCCTTTATGCGTTAGTTTAAGAAAAGATGGCACGTGAGCGACATCATCACAATTTAGGGTTCAGGTCAAACGACACCATCGTTGCTTTTTTATTGTGGTTTATCCGTTGTTTTAATTATTTTTCCGGTTGCCAGATAATTGACCGCATCGTCAAATGTTTGGACTGGAATAACCTTGACCGTTGGCGCATATTTTTTCGCCGTATCACGTGCCAATTGGTAATTCGTTTTATGTTGTTCTTCGTACTTTAATAGTTCTTTAGTTGGTGCGACATATGGGGCAAAGAAGATGGTTGAGCCGGCTTCTTTGGCCGCAATGACCTTTTTATCAATACCCCCAATTTCACCAACATAACCGTTTACATTCATCGTACCAGTGCCAGAAATGTTACGCCCCTTAGCCAAATGATTGCCGGTCAGTTGATCATAAATTTGCAGAGTGAACATTAGCCCACCTGACGGCCCACCAATTTGACCAGGATCAACTTCAACTTTAGGATCTGTCGTAACGGCAACGTTATCGGTTAGCACAATCCCAATGCCAGAACGCCCATTCGGATATTCTGGTGAACGGGTACTTGGTAATTTAATGGTTTTACCAGTTATTTGGCCAGATTTCCCATCCCGAAGATAGTCGATCGTCACGTTAACACCAGGTTTTTTATCAGCCAAATATTTAATAAACCCATCGGAATTATCATAATGATGGCCGTCAACTGCCGTGATGGTATCCCCAACCTGAATACTATGTTTGAAATGTGAATTATCATTCACACTCAACACATAAATTCCCCGATAAGTAGTGGTAATGGGCCGTTGCGCTTTTTTAAAGGCAACTTGTTCGGCATTGGCAATGGCACTTTGCATATTAAAATTCTGTACTTTAGCAAAGACAGCCGAACTTTCACCACCAGTAACTTCTTCTGCAGACGCATAAGATAATTGCGGATTGATTTTGGTTTGCAAATAGCCGAGAACATTGGCTTTAGACAGATAAACCGAGGTAATGTTATAACGCCCTTTGGCCGTATCATTTTTGCCACCGATTTTAACAAACTTCGCCAAATCATCAGCTTCACCTGGACTCTCAATATAGCCATTTAGTGGCCAAAATAAAACGCCAATGCCAATGAATAGGAAAATTGCCGCAATCGCGGCAATGATTTTACTTTTTTTTCGCATTTAGTTTAACCGTTCTTTCAACGCATCAACGACCACTTTTGGCACAAATTTTGCCATATTGTCCGCCCCCATGCTACCAATTTCTTTGACCATTGAACTTGAAATGTTTTGATTCTCTGGTTTTGCTAAAAGTAAAATGGTTTCAACATCGGCTAACGCACTGTTAACACCGGCAATATCCCGTTCGTATTCAAAGTCTTTACTATTCCGCAAGCCACGGACAATAAACTTTGCCCCAATTTCAGACATAAATTGGACAGTTAGGCCATGCATAATGGCCACGTCAACATTGGGCAAATCGGCAACAACAGTTGAAATTAAATCAACTTTTTCTTCCGGTGTAAACAAAGCCTGCTTACTCGTGTTATGCCCAACCCCAACCACAACGTGGTCAAAAAGTTGACTGGCACGTTGAATAATATCAAGATGCCCGTTTGTTAATGGGTCAAAGCTGCCTGGAAATAATGCAATACTCATCGTGGTTCCCCCTTATCGTTGTCCCCTTACTTATCGAATTGATAAATGGTCACAACAGTAATCCCATATTGTTTTTGTCGTACAATGTTAAATTGTGTACTTGCTTCTGGTAAGTTAGCCGCATCATTACTCTCTGCGAGAATGATCGCCCCGTCTGCTAACAAGCCATTTTGTGCCATAAATTGCATATCTGCAGCAATCGTTTCCTTAGCATAAGGTGGATCTAAAAAGACCAAATCAAACGTCTGCTGTGCAGCAACAAAATTCTGTAGCGCCTGTTGCGCTGGCATTTTTAAGATGCTAAATGCTGCGGCATCATGCGTTTTATCAACGTTGCTTTGAATAACTTTAATCGCTTGAAATTGGCGATCAACCAATATGGCATGGGTCATCCCCCGTGACACAGCTTCAATACCTAGGCCACCAGTACCTGCATATAGATCAAGCACATTGCCACCCGATAAAAACGGCATCAACATGCTAAACATCGCCTCTTTGACTTTATCCGTTGTGGGCCGCGTTTTATCGCCGGCCACCGCTTCTAAGCGTGTCCCACGAAAACGTCCTGCTACTACTCGCATACTAGTTATCTACCGGTTGCATCATCACCGCTTGTGATGAACTCCCGTTCTCCTCATCATAGTTTTCAAAGAAAATATCATCATGAACATCGCCCAAGTCCGGATCAATATCAGGTCTTGGCGAGCTAAGGACGTCGCGGACAAATTTATATTGCTTAATTTTATCAATTTGTGCCGCAATGTCTTCATCGTTGACGTACAGCATCACATAACCCATTCGCCGCGACACATAAGTAATTTTGCCAAATTTTTTAAGCTGCGGCACATGTCGCTTATTTTTTAAATAAACATATAACGCACGTCGTGGTTGTATTTCAAATGTCATTTGTAATCCTTTCTAGCTAGTGTATCAGCTGGATGAATGCTTACCGAGCGTTGTTGCGTGGCAGCGATATTTAACGTCAAGCCAATCGCGGCACTGAACACAATATACGACGAACCACCACCCGAAATAAACGGAAAGACCACCCCGGTAATCGGCAAAACGCCAATCACACCACCAAGATTAACCAGCATTTGAATAAAGAGTAGCGTGGCAATGCCAAAGAGTAACAAGCGATAATATTGACTACGCTGCCGAATGCCTAAAATGACCATGCGTGCAACGAGAATCAGCATCAAAATCAAAACGATGGCAGTGGTCACAGCCCCTAACTCTTCCGTCATCACAGCCATAATAAAATCCGTATTAGATTCTGGCAAATAGGGCTTAATCAATGAATTTCCAAGCCCAACACCAAAGACGCCGCCATGGGCAATTGCATAATAACCATACAGTAACTGCCGACTCGCATCAGCAGCACTCGGATCCCATGGGTTCGCAAAACTGGTAAAACGCGCCAAGGCGTAATGTTGGCCACCACTCAAATTAAAGTAATGGTCAGCAAGACGCACGATGGTTTGTAAAAAACCAAACAACAAGCCACCAAATGCTGCGACCAACGCAATCACCTTACGTGAGACCCCTGACGCCAAGAAAATGGCCAGCAAAATCAGCAAAATGCTCAAGGCATTACCATTATCGGGCATGATAAAGACAAGCAGCATACTAAAAGCTGGTAATCCCCAAACATCAAAACGGGCAACAGCTTGTTCGCGTAATGGCACATGTCTTTCCCAAGGTTCGCGGGCAAAAAATGCGGCAAAATACAAAATCAACGCTAGCTTTAAAAATTCGGCTGGTTGCAGTGTTACAATACCTAAATTAATCCACCCATGCGCACCGTTAACGGCTGGCATGAAGAACTTCGCTACAATTAATGCCGCGATAATTGCCAGCAACAGCTGTCTTAAAAATTTTCGTCGCTGCAGGATTTTTAAATTAAAATGATACAGTGAAAAAGCACCAAATAAGCCGACAATCACAAAGATCGCCTGCTTAATGAAATTGCTTAATGCCGTTGTCGTGCCTTGCGTTGATGAAAAAACCATGACCACGCCTAACATACTTAAGATGGCATACGGCACCGCAATCCAATAATCTAATTTCTGTAACTTTTTAAACATGCAACTTTAATCACCCATAATCGTTTTGAGCGTCGTTTCGTCAAGTGCCTTGGCAATCGCCACCACAAAAGCTTGGGTGGCTTCAAAGTCAGCAATCGACCAAACTGTTTGGTGGGTATGGATATAGCGTGATGCTACGCCTAATGCCACTGACGGTACTCCCGTTAGTTCACTTTGCGCAGCGGCCGCATCCGTGCCACCCTTAGAAACGAAGTATTGATAAGGAATATGATTATCTTCAGCCGTTGACAATAAGAATTCTTTCAAGCGCAATGGCACGACCACGGTCGGATCAAAGACACGCAACAGCGTCCCTTGATCCAGGCGACCTTGGTGGCCAGCCCCGCCATTCGTATCATCAGCAGCACTGGAATCCACGGCAAAGAAAATATCTGGTTGCATGAGATTAACTGCGCCATGCGCCCCACGCAAGCCAACTTCTTCTTGTACATTAGCCCCCATAATCAACGTGTTCGGCGTTGTGACGTCTTGTAGGTCTTCTAACGCCCCTAATAACGTGACTAACCCAAAACGGTTGTCCCAAGCTTTTGATATCACCCGTTGCTGATTGGCCGTCAAGACGGTGGTCACTTCTGGCACAATAAAGTCGCCAGGTCGTACCCCATAAGCCATTGCTTCCTGATCATCCACAAAACCAGCATCAAACAACATATCATCAACAGTTGGTAACTGTGGTGCTTGCCCACTACCCCGCAGTAAATGAGGACTCACTGAACTTGACACAACCGGATACACATGGTCTTTTGTAAATAGACTAAAGCGCTGAGAAGAGATAACTGCTGGGTTCCAACCACCCACCGCTGCGACTTTAAAGGCGCCACTAGGTAAAATAGCCGTGACAATAAATCCGACTTCATCCATATGGGCCGCAAACATCACCCGTGGTGCCGTGTGATCGGCATGTTGTTTCACCCCGAACACACCGCCTAACCCATCTTGTTGTACCGTATCAACCAATGGTGTCAAATCTGCCCGAAAAGCTTGCCGAACGCGATGTTCTTGTCCAGAAGTTCCTTGTAATTCCGTATATTTTTTAATGCGTGTCCATGTTGTCGTTTCCAAAGTGTGACTCCTTTATTGTGTGGTTTAACGTGCAGGCTTATGCGTGAGATATTGCCGTTGTCCGTAATGTAACTGGGCATCAACTTGATAAAAGATGGGATCGCCATTGGCAATCTCCAAACCATCAATCGCCTCATCACTGATTTGTTCGAGGTATTTAATTAATGCCCGTAGCGTACTCCCATGCGCGACAATCAATTGATGTCGCCCGGCACGCAAAGCGGGTGCCACGACCTGATGCCAATAAGATAATAACCGGTCACTCGCCATTGCCAGACTTTCACCACGTGGTTCAATCCCTAGCGGATAACGATGCGTGGGTTTTGTTTCTGCCAGTAAGGGTGGGACTGCCGTATAACTGCGACGCCATAAAGCCACTGCCTCTACGCCGTATTTTTGGCGTGCGGCATCTTTATTTAACCCGCGTAACGCCCCATAATGACGCTCATTTAAGCGCCAAGTTTTATGCATCGGCACCCATGCTTGGTTCATCTCATCTAAAATGATATTTCCTGTAACAATGGCGCGTTGCAAATAAGACGTATGCACATCATCAAATTGTAACTGATATTGGGCTAAAATTTGGCCAACTTGGCGCGCCTGTTGTTGCCCTTTAGGGGTTAAGGGGACATCTGTCCACCCTGTAAATTCATTATCACGATTTGCCGTTGATTCGCCATGTCGAACCAACACGAGCTGCGCTACCATGCTGAACTTCCTTAAATTAATGATGCTTCTATTATAGCATTATTTAACCCGTTAATTGGCAACCATCTAACGGCAATCTGGGGGCTAATGTTCGGTTACGCCCCTATCATCCTGCACATGAGTTGGCTCAGCTGTCCCAAAGAACAAAACACGAACATTAGTGAAACCTCATTCGTTTATAAAACGCTTTCATGCTTTCAATACGTAAAATTATCGTCTTTTCGTCCATTTTTTCCGTTTTTTTAGTTTAAATTCGGATTTTATGTTGTTAAACTTAAGTAGAACGTTGTAACGTTACATTATTTTTTGGGAGGCAATCATGTCTACGATTGCAAAGTATTTTAAGCTCGATGAGCTGAACACATCAGTTCGTACTGAATTCATCGCTGGTCTCACGACATTCGTGTCGATGGCCTACATCTTGTTTGTTAACCCTTCTGTGCTTGGCGCAGCTGGCATGGATAAAGGCGCAGTTTTCACAGCGACAGCCGTTTCTGCCGCTATTGCCACATTATTCATGGGTATTGTCGCTCTTTACCCAATTGCTATCGCCCCTGGTCTTGGGGTGAATGCCTTCTTCTCTTATTCTGTTGTCATTGGTATGGGCGTTAAATGGCAAACAGCCATGGCTGGTGTCTTAGTAGCCGCCTTAATTTTCTTGGTCTTGACATTCTTTAAGGTCCGCGAAAAGATTATCAACTTGATTCCACAAAACATGAAATTAGCCATCGCCGCAGGTATTGGTTTGTTCATTGCCTTTATTGGCCTTCACGATGCAGGCTTGATTGTGGCTAGCAAGGATACCATGGTATCCCTTGGTCACCTCACATCGCCAACATCATTGTTAGCCATCTTTGGCATTATTGTCACATTTGTCCTTTTGTCAATGCGAATGCCAGCGGCGATTTTCGTCGGAATGGTGTTGACATCAATTGTTGGGATCATCTTTGGTCTCATCAAGTTGCCTTCTTCCTTAGTATCACCTGTACCATCATTAGCCCCAACTTTTGGTCAAAGTATCACACATCTTGGTGACATCAACTCAATTCAATTGATCACAGTTGTGATTACGTTCTTGTTGGTCACATTCTTTGATACAGCTGGTACTATGATTGGCTTGGCTACACAAGCTGGTTTCATGAAAAACAATGAAATGCCACGTGCGGGTCGTGCCTTGATGGCTGACGCTGTTGGTATGACTGTCGGTGCGGTTGTTGGAACATCACCAACATCAGCTTATGTTGAATCATCATCTGGTATCGCTGTTGGTGGTCGTTCAGGTTTGACGAGCGTCTTTACTGGCTTGTTCTTCTTGCTTGCTTTGTTCTTCTCACCATTGTTGACAGTGGTAACATCACAAGTCACAGCACCAGCTTTGATCGTGGTCGGTGTCTTGATGGCCAAGAGCCTCCGTCAAATCGAATGGGATGACCTTGCCGTTGCGGCACCAGCATTCTTGGTTGTGATTGGTATGCCACTAACTTACTCAATCTCAGATGGGATTGCGTTGGGCTTCATCTTGTACCCAATTACAATGCTTGCAACAGGTCGTGGTAAGCAAGTACACGCTTTGATGTATGGTCTCGCTATTCTATTCGTCATCTTCTTAGCGATTGTCGCGCATTAAGCACAAAAAAAAAAACAACTGACATATGCTGTCAGTTGTTTTTTTTGTGCTTAATTTTTGGTGCTTGTTGGCGTAATTCTCGTGCATTGGCTAATGCAGTAGTTGTAATATCTTCACCAGACAACATCATGGCAATGGCCCCTTCACGACCAGCCTCATCTAAAGCAGTTACTTGCGTCACCGTACGGTCATTTTCAGTTGTTTTGGCAATCAGAAAATGATGGGTTGCCGCAGCGGCAACTTGTGGTAAATGCGTAATGGCCAAAACTTGTGAATCGGCAGCAATCGTGAGCATCTTACGTGCAATGGCTTGCGCAACGCGACCAGAAACCCCTGTATCTGCCTCATCAAACACAATGGAGACAATGTGTTGTTGTTTGGCAAAAGTTGTTTTTAACGCGAGCATCAAACGTGCCGCTTCACCGCCTGACGCAATTTTAGCTAATGGTGCTAGGCCTTCCCCGACGTTGGTTTGGACATAAAATTCAACTTTGTCTGCGCCCGAAGAAATGTAACCAGTAATTGGTTCAAAGCGCACTGCAAATTCAGCGCCTGACATCAACAATTCACTTAATTGTTGATTGACAGCTTGCTCTAAGTGCCGTGCCACTTCTTGTCGTACCTCACGCAATTTAACTGCTTGCTTGCGGACCACTTGACGCAATTCGTTTTGTTTCACTTGCAATTGTTCAATATCAAACTCATCATGGTCCAATGCTGCTAATTCTTGATCAATTTTAGCTTTAAATTGCAAGACATCAGCAACTGTTGGGCCGTATTTTCGTTCCAATGTGTGAATCAGCTGTAAGCGGTCTTCAATGCGTAACAATTCCGATTCGTCATAAGTTAACGCGCCGATTTGTTCATCCACATCACGGCCAACTTCTTGTGCCGTATAATAACTATCGGCAATCGTTGTCGCTAATTCGGCATAAGTCGCATCGAATTCTGCAATTTCCTGTAATTCATGCATGGCTTGTGCCAGCATGTCTACGGCACCACCTTGTTCGCCATTCAAAGCCAACTGGGCATTTTGCAAACGATCCGCAATCTTTTTATGATTTAACAGTTTCCCGCGTGCATCGAGCAAAAACTCTTCTTCGTTAGGCTGAAGATCAGCTTCAGCTAATTCTTGTTGCTGGAACTGAAGTAAATCTAACCGTTGCGTCATATCTTGCTGCGACGTTTGAATCTTACGTAATCGTTGAGTAATGGCGCGAAATTCTTGAAAAACCTGTTGATAAGCCGTTTTAGTGGCCTGTAACTTTTCCCCACCAAAACCATCTAGCAAAATGAGATGTTCATCCACATTCAGCAACTGTTGGGTATCATTTTGCCCTTGAATATCGACCAAATACTGCCCGACACGAGCCAACGTTTTCAAATTAACAACCACGCCGTTTAAGCGGATTAAACTGCGACCATTGGCATTCAACTCACGGTAAATAATTAGTTCCCCATCCTCGATTAGTACCCCGATTTCGGCAAGATGTGCCAACAACTTGTCGTTTTCTGGTAAGCGAAAAACGGCTTGTAGCACAGCTTTTGGACTACCATGACGAATCATTTCCGAACTGGCACGACCACCTGTGAGCATTAATAGCGCATCAATAATGATGGATTTACCGGCGCCAGTCTCACCCGTGAGCACACTCATACCGGCTTCAAATTGCAAATCAACTTTTTCAATAATGGCAAAGTTTTCAATAATCAAATTTTCTAGCATTGCGATCACCGTGCCAAGGCACCTATCTTTCTCGTTATTTTTCCAGTAATTTTTGAATGATATTCGTCATTTGGTTGGCCGTCACGCCGTCTTTCAATAATAGGAGGACTGAACTATCGTCACTTAGTGTCCCAAAGACTTCTGGGAAATTGACTTGTTCAAACAAATTCGCAACCATTTGACCGCTACCAGGTTGTACTTTTAAAAAGATTTGGCCGCGTTGCGCCCGTTGGCTCAAAAATGATTGTTGCAAAACACGGCGTAACCGCTGCAAATGTGGGCGATCATCTTGTTTTGGCAAATGATAATGAAACCCACCATGGGCGTTGGGGACCTTAATTAAGCCGAGTTCATTAATGTCACGCGAAATCGTCGCTTGGGTGACAGTTTCCCCAAGCGTTTCAAAATGCGCCACAATATCTTCTTGTCGCCCAACTTGTTGGGTTTGAATCAAAGCCAGAAGCGTTTTTTGTCGCGTCTTCTTATTCATGCTCATTGCTTCCTGTGTGGTTTAATTGTGCATAAGTTTGCGTGAGCAACGTATCAATGTCGATTTTGTCGGCAATTTTGGGCTTGTCATCGCGAGTTAAGACAGCCAAAAATTCAATGTTCCCTTGACCACCTTTGATTGGTGAATACGTGAGCTCTGTCACCGAAAAGCCATCATTGACCATCATTTGCGTTACTTTTTGCAAAACTTGTTGATGGACTTTGGGATCTTTAATAATCCCGTTTTTGCCGACGTTTTCTCGTCCAGCTTCAAATTGTGGTTTAATCAACGCCACAACATGCCCGCCCATTTGTAGGATGTTGGCTAATGGCGGTAAAATTAAGCCTAACGAAATAAAGGACACATCAATCGTAGCAAATTCCGGTTGCCCAAACTTAAAATCTTGTAATTGTGAATAGCGGAAATTCGTATTTTCCATCACTTTCACACGGTCATCTGAACGTAATTTCCAGGCCAACTG
Organism: Leuconostoc sp.; assembly: GCF_965300815.1. Taxonomy (NCBI): domain Bacteria; kingdom Bacillati; phylum Bacillota; class Bacilli; order Lactobacillales; family Lactobacillaceae; genus Leuconostoc; species Leuconostoc sp. The sequence goes on along the minus strand of NZ_CBDKZH010000004.1, from coordinate 21,458 downwards.
ATTGGTCCCGACATCTAAAGCATAGACCAATTTAGCCCCATTTTGTAGGGCGACGTCGGTAAAACCACCCGTTGATGACCCAATATCGAGTACCACTTTATCTTGCACTGTGATATCAAAATCATTAAGGGCTTTCTCCAACTTAAGGCCCCCACGTGAGACGTACTTCAAGCGCTCACCCTTAAAGTGTAGCGCCGTAGTCACGGGAATTTTTTCTCCTGCTTTGTCCAGGCGCTCTTCATTTTCACCCAGAATTTGCCCAGCCATCACCGCACGCTTAGCCTGCTCACGGGAACTAAATAACCCTTGCTGGACGAGTAACACATCTACGCGCTCTTTATCTACTGCACCCATACTTAATCTCCAATTAAAGTCAAAAAATCATCCAATAGTGTTCGGTCAAACGCTGGCACTAGCGTTGTTAACTGTGTCAAACGATCGTTGGCATCTTGCAAGTAACGATCTCGCAGCGTCCGCGCTGCCGACACGCCAATCAAGTGTGGCAAAGCGCCAATGGTTGCCGTATCATCTTGTTCAAAATCATCAAGATCATCTTGAATTTGGAAGGCCAAACCGAAATCCAACCCAAACTGCGCCATGGCTTGCGTCACTTCTGGTACTTGTGTTTGATGAAGTGTGGCTAATTGCGCCCCTAATTGCGCCGAAAATTGAATCAAAGCCGCCGTTTTTGGGGTATAAATTTCTTGTAATAAGCAGTCTGTTGCTGTCTGTAAGTTTTGACCATGATTGGCCATATCATGCATTTGGCCAATCACCATGCCAGCAGCACCCGAAAAACGAGCCAAATTCTGGACAATTGTCACAATAGTCTGGTCGGGAATCATGGTCTCAGCTGGCGCTAAGGTATTAGCCGTTGTGACCACCTCAAAAGCGCCCGTTAACAAGGCATCCCCAACTAAAATCGCTGCGGCTTCCCCAAATTTCGCATGGACACTCGGTTGCCCGCGCCGTAACAAATCATTGTCCATTGCTGGCAAATCATCATGCACGAGTGAATAAGAATGCACCCATTCAACCGCTGTCGCCAACTTCAGGGCTTGCGGTGTAATGGTTTGTTGAAAACTTGAAATGACAGCCAACGTTAATAACGGCCGTAAACGCTTACCGCCATTCAAAACAGCATAAGCCATCATCTCTGAAAACTGGGCATCCGTTGTGATTTGTTTTAAATCCTGTGCTAATTGTGCATCAATTTTCGGCCCATAAGTCGCTCGTAATTCTGCAAATTTAGTCATTTGTTAATTCCAAATCCTTTAATTCACCGTCGTCTGACATGACCTTTGCCAACGTTAATTCGGCATTTTTCAACGTTTCTTGTAATTCTTTGACCAAGCCAACGCCAGTCTGAAAATCAGCTAACGCGCCTTCCAGTGGCCGATCCCCTTGTTCTAATTGGCTCACAATCGCTTCCAATTGTTCTAGCTTGTCTTCAAAAGTTACTTTTTCACTCATTTTAACTGGCTCGTTTCTATAATTTTTGCAGTTGCTTGGCCATCAGCTAAACGTACCGTGACCTTATCTTCTGGTTGCAATTCATCGACATGGCGGACGACTTGGTCGGCTTTAGAGAGCACAACATAGCCGCGCGTCAAGATTTTTAGCGGACTCATCAAGTCTAATTTTGCGGTCAGTAATTGCACTTTTTCCCGCGGTGCTTGTAATAATGTTTGGCGCAACTGACGCTGGCGTTGCGTGAGATTGTCTAATTGATGTTGTGCCATCACCAGGCGCTGCTGCATTTGTTGGCTGAGTCGTTGTGATAGCTGATCAACACGCTGATTATAGCCAACATACAAACGATCCGGCTGTTGAAAGATTGGTCGTTGGGCCACGCGTGCTAATCGTTGCTGGCGACTCGTTATCAGTGCCTTCATGCGAACTGTCAAACGCAGCTGCAATTCGTTCAAACGCGCAACCAATTGCGCCAGAGTAACGGGTGTAGCTAATTCAGCAGCAGCGGTCGGCGTTGCGGCACGATGGTCCGCCACCAAATCGGCCAACGTATTGTCGGTTTCGTGACCAACGGAACTAATAATCGGAATTTTAGCAGCAGCAATAGTCCGCGCTAGCGTTTCATCATTAAAGGCCCACAAATCTTCAATGGCGCCACCACCCCGACCAACAATTAGCGTGTCATACTCGCCGCTAGCATCAATACGCTTAATCTGTTTGACCACAGATGCAGCGGCTTTGTCCCCTTGCACTAGAGCAGGAAACAACACGACCTGCGCCATGGGAAAACGTCGTTGCACGGTGCGCGCAATATCTTCAATCACTGCCCCAGTGGGCGATGTCACCACAGCAATTTTTTTTGGAAAAACGGGTAACGGCCGCTTTGGCAATTGAAATAACCCTTCAGCAGCTAATTTTTTCTTCAACTGCTCATAAGCTAAAAATAATTCCCCAATCCCATCAGGGGTCATCTGTTCCAGAATAATTGAATAAGTCCCGCTGGGCTCATAAACTTGAATCCGACCAACAGCATTCACTTTCATCCCCTCTTCTGGGACAAATTTCAACCGATTGGCAAAGGAAAACATAGCCGCTGAAATAACCGCGTGGCCTTCCGGATCCTTAATGGAAAAGTATAAGTGCCGACCGCGACGACGACCAAGGTTCGAAATATCACCCGTCACATAGACTTTCTCTAAGTATGGATCGGCAGCAAACTTCCTTTTTAAATAGGCCGTAAGGGCACGAATTGTTAAATATTTTTCCGATTCTGACATAGTTTAATTATACCATTTTTTGTATATATACAAAAAAGCATAGCACGCTATGCTTAATTGAGAAGTGTGATTGTAAAGGCCTTATCATTGGCTTGTCGTGTCAAAATAGCTTGGAGCTCGTTAGCTGTGCGGACCTCAATCCGAATTGGCACATTACTTGGTAAGAACTTCAAAGCTGACTGCGCAACATAAGTGGTAAAACTTTCAATTTCTGTCTGACTGTAGAATTGCGTCGTCACCGTCACGTTCATACTTGACAGTGTCCCTGACTTAAAGTTCGCCACCGCCGTTGCCCCAGCGATGTTTGGGAAGAAATTAGCCACGTCATTTTTAAAGTTGGCAAAACCATTGTTTTCATCCGTGCCTAACTTAGACGTATCTGTCGCCTCTTTTGGCAAGACAATCGATTGGTTAGAAAAAGTTTGCCAATCTTTTAACGTTGTCCCTTGATCGCTAACAGCTTCAGCATAAAAATTCCCTGGTGCCAGCGAATCTGATGGCGCGTTAGCATACATGGCAATCACAATTGGGGTATCTTTTGATACCCCAGCTTGTTCGCGTACTTTGGCCACAATTTTAGGCGCAATCTTTTTACCATAGGCAATCCGATCAGCATCCGAAATATTTTGCGTATACGTTGCCCCATACTGCTCTTTTTGATATTCATCTTGGGTATTCATCGCCACCCCAACGACCATACCAGCCAATTTCAAATTATTGCCTTCTTTTGACATGAAATCTTGTTCGGTTAAGGTTTGGACATAAATTGGATTACGTGAGTCATCCGTTTTGCCATTATCTTCTGGGTTCAAACCATCTGGGTTACTGTTACTCTTACGGTCTAAGAGATTGGTTACCGTATCCGCTGACAGGTATTGGCCTTCTTGGAAAATATATTGGCTGGGCTTAAACTTTGTTTTCGCTAAGTCCAACAACCCTGATTCAAAGTGTTTCACATCTAAATTATTCGGCTCAGAACTGGCCGTAATACCACGAGCCGCACTGACTAAATAACGGCCATCCTTAATCACGGTTTGGTATTGTCCTGGTGCACTTTGCGTAATTTGCACGCCTTGTGCTTTCTTAGTCGCTGTTGGGGTGACGCGATTCATATTAAAAAAATAAAGTCCCGCAACGGCGATAACCAGGATGGCGATTGCAATGATCATATAGCCTCGGAATCCAATTCGCTTCATTTTTCACTACCTTCTTTTGCTTGTGCTTCTAAAAATTCTTGTTCTGTCCAAACAAGCACCCCTAGTGCAGTCGCTTTTTCTAACTTACTACCAGCATCAGCACCAGCAATCAACAAATCGGTTTTTGCTGATACAGAACCCGCAACCTGTGCCCCATGATCTTGTAACCACTTCGTTGCTGCTGGTCGGCTGCTCTGTTCTAGTTTACCAGTTAAGACGATCTTTTTACCATAGAAAAACGAATTTTCATCAACTTCAACGTCTGATAAATACGTCTGATTCACGCCAGCGGCGGTTAATTCAATTAAGAGTTGTTGTGATTCCGGATGTGAAAAGTATTGTACAATCGATTGGGCAATCGCCTCCCCAATCCCATCAATGCTAGCAATTTCGGCCACGGTCGCTTCGGCAATCGCCGATAAGGTCTTAAACTTTTCTGCCACCAAACGTGCCGCTTTTGCCCCAACAAGTCGAATCCCTAGACCAAATAATAACCGTTCTAACGAATTTTCTTTTGATTGCGTAATAGCGGCTAACAAATTAGCCGCTGATTTCTCTTGAAACTTATCCAGAGATAATAATTGCGTCATATCTAAGCGATAAATTGACGCCACATCCTTGATATAGTTGGCTTTTAATAATTGGTCAATCACACGTGGTCCCATACCGGCGATATTCATCGCATTGCGTGAAGCAAAATGCGTCAACCCTTCTTGGATTTGTGCCGCACAGAAAGGGTTAATACAACGTAACGCCACTTCGCCTGAGATGTGGACTAATTCTGACCCACACGCTGGACAAGCAACTGGTATCGGATATGCGATACTATCGGTTGGCCGCTGAGATAAAATCACTTGGCCAACTTCCGGAATAATATCCCCAGCCTTATGCAACGTGACCGTATCCCCGATGCGAATATCTTTTTGCTGTAAATAATCAGGGTTGTGCAAACTCGCACGTTGCACTGTGGTCCCAGCTAGTTGAACAGGATCCATGACAGCCGTTGGTGTGACGGCGCCCGTCCGACCCACGGTCCATTCAATATCGCGAACCACCGTTAAGGCTTCTTCTGGTGGGAACTTATAGGCAATCGCCCAGCGCGGAATTTTTACCGTATTACCAAGCTCCACTTGATTATCCAGCGCATTGACTTTCACCACCACCCCGTCAATTCCATAGGCCAACGTGTCACGTTTAGCTGTATAGGTGGCGATAAAATCAGCAATATCAGCCATTTTTTCAATCACTTGATTATGCGTATCAGTCGGCAAACCAAGCTCAGCAAAACGGGCCAACGCCCCACTTTGGGTGGTAACACCAAGTACCTCTGGTTCAGCCGTATAATACACAAAGGCTGATAATTCGCGTTGTTTCGTCACCTGCGCGTCAAGCTGCCGCAATGAGCCAGCTGCCGCATTTCTAGGATTAGCAAACGGTTCCAAGCCATCGGCTTCACGTTGTACATTTAAAGCGGCAAAACTCTTTTTAGGCATATAAATTTCGCCACGTACTTCAATGGTTAAGGGTTCCGTTAATTGCTGTGGAATAGCCTTAATCGTTTTGACGTTACGCGTGACATCCTCGCCAATTGTCCCATTCCCACGGGTTGACGCTTGGACAAGCCGGCCATCAACATAAGTCAACGCCACCGCTAACCCATCAATTTTTAATTCAAGGTTATAAGGCGATTGAAAACCGAGACTTTTGGTCGTCCGTTCATCCCAAGCTGCTAACTCTTCTAAGCTAAAAACATCCCCCAAAGATAACATGGGTGCCGGATGTTCCACTTTGGCTAAGCCAGATTTTGTCAAGGCACCACCAACATTTTGGGTTGGGGAATCTTGCGTCACAAACTGTGGAAAAGCTGATTCTAGCGCCACTAATCGCGCATAAAGCGCATCATAGACATGATCTTCAACCAGTGGTGCGTCTTGTTCATAGTAGGCGACCCCATATTCAGTGAGATCAGCTTGCAACTGGGCAACTTCTTGTTGTGCTGCTGACGTAGACAATTGTTCAATTGGTGTAAATTCTGGTAACATCCTATTTTCCTAATCTCATATTAAAGTCGCACTTACTTGGTTAGTCAACCTTTGTAATCGGTGCAAAGGCGGCCAGTAACTGCTTCACCCCTTCCGATGGGAAGGCCACTTTAAGTTCTTGGTCCGAACGATCACCACTAACGGCAACCACTGTCCCAATCCCCCACTTTTTGTGAGAGACTTTATCGCCTGGCGCCCAAGTGATTTGATCCCCACCAGTCGTGCCACTAGTTGTTTTAGTCACTGGGGTCGCACGATAAGTTGTTGCTTGCGCGCGCTGGTTTTTCCGATCAAACGGCAAATCACGACGTGGTGTTACCCGTGTATTTTGATCATATTCAGTCTCAAGTAAGGCTGGAGAAATTTCATTAATAAAGCGAGAAGCCTCATTAGATTGTGTTCGGCCATACAACAAACGCGAAAAGGCATTGGTTAAGAACAGTTTTTTCATGGCGCGGGTAATGCCAACATACGCCAAGCGTCGTTCTTCTTCAAGCTGATCTTCAGCCATCAACGCGCGTGACAAGGGGAAGATGCCTTCTTCCATGCCCACCAAAAAGACAACAGGGAACTCCAAGCCTTTGGCTGCATGTAACGTCATCAATGTCACCGCGCCGTCGCCTTCTTCAAAGTCATCCAAATCACTCATTAAAGCAGTGGTGCCCAAGAAGTCCGTCATCGGATCAATGGCTTCTGGATCATCTGGTTGGTACTTGGCATCGAATTCTTTGGTCACCGACAAGAATTCTTCCAAGTTTTCCAAACGTGCTTGGCTATCCGGATCATTTTTTTCCGCTAGCATTTGCCGATAACCAGACCGTGTCATCACAATTTCAGCGAGTTCCGTCACGTTCAAAAACTCAGCTTGCTGGCGTAATTCATGCATCATTTCAGCAAATTCGAGGAACTTTGACGTCGCCTTCGTTGAAATCGCGGGGGCCAATTCAATGCTTTCAATCGCTGTCATATATGAAACATTCAACCGATTGGCGAGTTCCCGCAACCGTGTGATCGACGTTGCGCCTAAGCCACGCTTGGGTTCATTAACAATCCGTTCAAACGCTGCATTGTCATTGGGATTGGTTACCAGTTGCATGTAAGCCATAATATCCAGAATTTCTTTACGTTCATAGAACTTATGACCACCAACCATTGTATAAGGCATATTAGCCTTCACCAAGGCTTCTTCGACGTTTCGCGATTGCGCATTGGTGCGATACAACACGGCAAAATCACTGTACGCCATTTGCTTTTCGGCGCGCATTTTTTGAATATTGGCTAAAATAAAATTCGCTTCATCATGTTCAGATTGCGCGCGATAATACGTAATTTTGTCACCCTGTCCATTTTGCGTCCAGAGATTTTTTGGTAGCCGTTCATTATTATTGTTGATGACGGCATTGGCCGCATCCAAAATATTTTGCGTTGAACGGTAGTTTTGTTCCAACAAAATCGTTTGTGCGTTAGGATAATCCTTTTCAAAGTTCAAGATGTTGTTCATGTTGGCGCCACGCCAACCATAAATTGACTGATCGGCATCACCGACCACGGCGAGATTTTGTGAGCGCTGCGCAAGCATATTGACAATGGTATATTGCGCATCGTTGGTATCTTGATACTCGTCGACATGTAAATAGTCAAATTGATTTTGATAGCGTGCTAAGACGTCAGGTGATGACTGGAACAAATCAATTGTCAACATAATCAAATCATCAAAGTCCACGCTTTGCGCGCGCTTCAATTCGGCTTGATACGCCGCATAAATTTCTGCCACGGTTTCTTGGAACGCGTTATCGGCTTGTTGCGCATAGTCCTTTGGCCGCAACATGTCATTTTTCGCATTGGAAATCATCCCAAGCACGGTACGTGGCTCGTATTGATTCGTATCCAAGTTGAGGTCATTAATGACACGCTTCATCAATGTGCGCTGCGCACTAGTGTCAATAATCGTAAAATTGCGAGACAAGCCAATATTTTCACCATCACGACGTAAAATACGCACCGCCAAAGCATGGAAAGTTGATACCCAAATGTCGCGCGCTACATCTTCAGACAACAACGCACCAATTCGTTCGCGCATTTCCTTAGCGGCCTTATTGGTAAAGGTAATCGCCAAAATACGCCATGGCATCACGTTTAAATCTTTTACCAAATGGGCAATCCGGTGCGTTAACACGCGCGTTTTTCCTGATCCGGCACCTGCCATAATCAAAAGTGGGCCTTGTGTTGTTCGGACAGCTTCGGCCTGCTTGTCGTTCATTCCATTGATGAGTTCTTCTACTGACATGTGTGCTCCTAAAGTGTAAATTAACTCCTATTATTATACCAGATTTCCACACGAACAGCAGTTCGTCAACCACAAAAAAACGAGCCGAAGCTCGTTTTATTTTTGTGGGATATCAAATCGTGATAATTGCCAAGTTTGAATGATTGAAATGAGTTTTTCCGCATAAGCTGGATCCGTGGCATAACCATCGCGTGTCAAAGCGGCAGCAGCAGCTTGATAATCCTTTGCGGCTAAGACATGTTGATATTGGGCAGCATTCCAACTGGTACCATGATAAAGTAACTCTGCGTGTGCTTTCATACTTTGTTGCCAAGAATCATAAGCTGCAAAACGGCCTTGAATGGTTTTCCATTCCCCATTTTCAAACTCTTGGGTCGGCAATACGACACTTTTTTGACCCGCACGCGCCTTAATCCCAAAAAGATTATTGTATTGCGTCGATAAAATTGACGTATGCCAATTGGATTCAAGAATGGCTTGCGCGATACTAATTGAAGCAATCACGCCATACTGTTCTTGCATTTGACGTGCATAAGGAGCAAGTTCATTAATCCACGCGATGCGTTGTGCTTTAATATCGTCTTGTTTAGTGGTCGGTTGCGCTGGTTTAAAAATCGTTGTTTGTGACCAAAAACTAGCGACAATTGCCAGTATTAAAATCGTGCTCACCCAGAGCCATAAATCCAGTTTCAATAAACGTTTTCTGCCGCGTTTTTGTCTTTTTTTTGCCATTAGTTAAAAGTATCCAGTGCTAATAATTGTCTAAAGTGTTGGGACGTTTCCCGTAGGTACTGTGGGGTACCTGATAGTGTAAAGTGCCCATTTGCCAAGAAATAGACTTGATCAACTTGATCAATCCCCGTTAAGTGATGCGTTACCCAAATAATCGTGCGATCATGTAGCACTTTGAAAATCTGGTCTAACACGGCGCGTTCAGTTCTGGGATCCAAACTAACAGTTGGTTCATCTAAAATAACAATTGGCGCATCTTGTAGCAAGATTCGTGCCAAGGCAAACCGCTGTTGTTCCCCACCGGAAAAGCGTTGCCCCGCTTCTTGCATTTGAGTGTCATATTTATCTGGCAAACGATCAATCAATGGCTGCAAACCAGCCTTACGAATGGCTTCTTTCACCTGGTCATCTGTCGCCCCAGGATTACCCATCCGCACATTATTCAAAATTGTCGTATCAAACAAGTAAGCTTGCTGATCTAACACTGCAACAAGCCGCGCCAGTTGATGACGCAGCGCTTGTACTGGTTGTCCGCCAATAGTTACCTGCCCAGTTGTCGGTGTTAAATCGCCCGTAATCAACCGCAACAACGTCGTCTTCCCTGATCCTGAACGCCCGAGTAAAGCGATTTTTTCACCTGGTTTAATCGTCAGAGTCATGTGATCAATAATCCGTTGCTGATCATATTGAAAGGTTACATCATGCAACGCAATCGTTGAATCAGTCACATGAATCGGGCTTTCTGGTGTTAGTTCTGGTACTGGCAGCTCATTTAACCGCTGAAGACTGTCTTCGTAAAAAGGCGCCTCACTCACACCTTGGTTAACACCCAAAAAGCTATCGACTAATGGGAAAATCGCTAACGTAAAGGCAGCAATATAGTTCACCGCAATCGTGTGACCCGCAAATTGATGGCCGGCCCAAAAAATGGTACTCATTGCTAACACCAACACCAGCATTTGGATGATAAAATCACGCCACCAACCAAACGACATGCCCCAATGCTTAGCAGCGGATAATGCCGCCATCGTGCGCCCTTGACGCGCCATCAAATCAGCTTGACGACCTGACAACACCCAGTCTTGCAAACCAAGTACGGCATCTGTTGTTTCCGTATAGAGTTGCGCTTGTAACTGTTTTTGACGCTGAATCCGCTGACGATTTGCCCAAAAACTCAGGAGCGGAATCACCACCAAAATGATGGTCAACATCACAAACCACCAAATCATGAAACGCCAGTCCACCACGCCAAACCCTAAGTTGACAAACAAATATAACATTAAGCCGGCGCCAAGTGGGAAAATCGTGCGCAAATACAGATTCTGTAATTGATCTAAGTCACCCGCTAACAACCCTAGAATTTCACCAGTTTGCAAGCGGCCACGAATGCTACTTGCGGTACTGGCCACACTTTCATAAAGACGTTGCCGTGACTTTGACACGAATTTCAACACCCAATTATGCGAAACGAGGCGTTGTGCATAACGAAAGACTGGGCGCACAATACCAAAGCCACGTGTCAAAACAATCGGTACATAGATCAACAAAATGTTATCTGGCCGCTGGGCCGCGCGTGAAATTAAATAACCCGACACAAACATTAGCGCGCCAGCCGCAAACGTGGTTAAGAACGCCAAAAAAATGGACCAAAACAAGCCTTTCTTTTGTGTTTTTAAGAAGGGTACGATCCAATGATCGCGACGTAAAAGTTGTTTTATTTTTGTCATTGTCCACCTCGTAATTCTGAGCGCAAGTGATTCAAGGCACTCTGACTATCAGCCAATAGGACGGCCGGTTCACCTTGTTCGACAATCTGCCCATCACGCATCACCAACACATAATCCATTTGGTCTAACCAGTGTAAGCGGTGCGTTGCAAAAAAGACGAGATGATTCGCCAAGATCGGCGCAATCGTTTGTTTCAACTCATACTCAGTTTCAATGTCAAGATGGGCTGTTGGTTCATCAAACAACAACACATGCCGTTGTTCATCCAGCAACATCCGTGCTAACGCAATGCGCTGCGCCTGCCCACCAGACACCTGGCGTCCACTTTCTCCCATCACCGTGTCTAAACCATCGGGCAACGTTGCCACCAAGCTTTGTAGCCCTGCCTGCTCAATGGCCGCCGCAACGGCTGTATCAGAAGCCTGTGGGGCGTAAAAAGTGATATTATCGCGCAGTGTTTCATGGAAAATATAAGGGTGTTGTGGCATGTAGAAAAATTGTTTTTGCCAATCTTTTTGCGCAAAATGCGGAATCGTTTGGCCATCAATTTCAAAATCACCACTGTTTGGGCGCAAAAAGCCACCTAAGAGATTCAGTAAGGTAGACTTACCAGCGCCACTTTCCCCAACAATCGCAATTTTTTGATAGCCTTTAGCCTGTAACGTCATGTTTTTTAACACTAACGTGCCGTCATACCCAAAATTCATGTCGCTCACTGACAAAGTTGACGTTGGCGTCCACGTTGATAAGTGCAAGACATTGCGTTGCGTCACTTCTGGCTTGTCTAACATCTCCAAGACATCTGTTAAGGCGTTTTTACCATTGAGGGTCGCATGATAATCATCAGAGAAATTGCGTAACGGTAAAAAATATTCCGGTGCGAGAATCAGAATTGTCAAAGCCGGCAATAACGTCATTTTACCATCCAACAGGTCAAACCCTAGAAAGACAGCCACAACCGCAATTGATAGCGTGGTAAAGAAATCCAATGCAAACGTTGACGTCATCGCAATCCGTAACGTCCGCATGGTTGTTTTCCGGTAGTCTTCTGAAATTTTAAAAATTTCTTGGCTGTAATCTTCAGCTAACCCCAACTGCTTTAAAGTTGGTAACCCACGTAACGCATCGACGAATCGGTTGTTCAAATTTTTAAAGTT
>NZ_CBDKZH010000004.1:8016-9467 GCF_965300815.1 Leuconostoc sp. | reverse complement strand
GTATAACGTGCCAACAATTGTACTCGATACGTTTCAACGGCTTGATTCGCATAGTTGGCCATCAATTCATTTTTAACCACGATTAAGATTTGCCGCACAATAAATGCTACCGCAAACCAGCCGACCGACGCCAATGCCGATTGTACCGGTTGGCCTTGCCAAAGACTCACAATCGCCCGTGCCAGGAAAATACCTTGGGCCAGAATCGCTAGACCTTGAATCCCAGTTAAAATCACGAGCCCCAGCAATGTGGTCATGATCCCTTTTAGTTTGAAAAGTCTTTTATCAATCATATTATCTTTATCTATTCCTACAAGTTATCTCGATTTGAGATTATGTTGATCATCTCATTGCCAATTAAAAATAAAAAACGTCTACAGTCAATTGTAAACGTTTTTCTCAATGTTATTCAACCACTTTGTGGGAAACGATTCGCTTGCGGAAAACCCAGAAGCTCCAAATTTGATAAGCAAGGGTTACTGGCAAAGCTGTAATCACCACAATTGTCATCACTTTCAAGGTGTAAGGTGTTGATGACGCATTCATAATATCTAGCGTGTGCAATGGGTTATTGGCCACCATCACACGTGGGAATAGCCCAACGAAGAGTAAGACAACCACTTCAACTAATGCCAAACCTGACAAAGCAAATGGCCAAGCTTCTGACTTTGTCTTCAACGCTGTATACCAACTCATTAACGTCGTCACCACAATTAGGGCCAAAATTGCCAATGTCCAGACTGGCTTTGTTTGAATAAAGTCCGTGTAGAAGAACAGCAACACGGCAAACAACGCTTCCCCAGCTAACAAAACTGGGTACAAGAACTTTAATTGCGTTACTGCACGGTCACGCAATGGGCCAATAATGCGTAGGCGTGTATAGTTTAAGCCGTGCACATAACTCATCAAAGCCACTGCGATACCACCAACCAAAGTAAATGGTGTCACGTAATCAAAGAAACCAGCCGTTAAGTTACCACGGACATCGATTGGTGTCCCTGATACCATGGCAGTAAAGATCATGCCTAAGAAGAATGGGACCATCACTGATGTGATCCCAATCAAGCGTTCCCAAAGTTGCGCCCCTTGAATGGTTGGCATTTGTTCACGGAATTCAAAGGAAACCCCACGATAAATCAAAGCCAACAACACAATCAATAGCATTAAGTAGAAGCCTGAGAACAATGAGGCATACCAGTTTGGAAAGGCTGCAAACATCGCCCCACCAGCTGTGATTAACCACACTTCATTGGCATCCCAGTTAGGACCAATTGCTTCATATAGCGCATCACGATCATTTTCATCGCGGGCGTTAAAGATGAATTGCATCCCGATACCGAAGTCGAATCCTTCAAGGAAGAAGAAGCCAGCCCACAAAACGCCAATTAAAACGAACCATAAAATTTCTAGTGTATTCATTAGGCTTCACCTCCCTTGGCCAAGTGACTGTA
>NZ_CBDKZH010000004.1:0-7916 GCF_965300815.1 Leuconostoc sp. | reverse complement strand
CCACCCGTCAATGAGTGGTTACCCAAAATTGACAAAACATAAGGGATTTCAACGTTAGCAATCACTTCGTGTGTCTTGGGATTGGTTACTGAAATCAATGACCAAGGTTGTGCCTTATCCTTACGGTCAGCTGAATTGATGGTCTTATCAACACCTTCCATCGCTGCATACTTCATAGGTTGCATTGATTGCAAATCATAAGCGTGCTTATCACCTGAAATCAAGGCACCACCAATACCGATCAAACCAACGATTAAGGCAATGTTAATTGACTTACGGAAGAAGGGAATCTCACTGTCACCTTTTTTCAACTTCAATAATTTGAAAGCTGACATACCCGCAACCAAGAAACCAGCTGTGACCAATGTCCCAACAACCACGTGCGGGAATTCAACCCACAACTGCTTGTTAGCAAGTAACGCACTAAAGCTCTTTAATTCGGCACGTCCTATGTGATTGTCAATCGCATAACCAACTGGGTTTTGCATAAATGAGTTAGCCGCCAAAATCCAAAGCGACGACATCATTGACCCAATTGTTGTAATCCAAATGAACAAAACGTGGATACTTGGCTTAAAACGATCCCAAGTAAATACCCACAAGCCAATGAATGTTGATTCCGCAAAGAAGGCAACCAACGCTTCAATGGCTAACAATGAACCGAAAATATCCCCGACATAACGTGAATATTCAGACCAGTTCATACCAAATTGAAATTCTTGAATCAAGCCGGTAACAACCCCTACCGCAAAACTCAACAAGAAAATCTTACCCCAAAATTGCGCCATTTTCTTGTATGTTTCATCTTTTTTGATGACATACATCGTTTCCATGATTGACACCACGACACCTAGCCCGATTGACATCGGTACAAAGAAGAAGTGGAAAATCGTTGTCATTGCGAATTGAAAACGCGCAAGGTCAAGTATCCCTACTAATGTAACCATGTGTTCCTCCAAAATATAACTCGTCTCGCCAACACTAATGCGTACTTAAAGCAGTTATATCGTCTAATATTTGAGCGATCAAGCTGCTTGCTCACTCTTCTACATAATAGTTTATCACTCGATAAGCCATCAAATTGTTAAACTTTTGTAACAAAAAAAACGCCATCGCGTTTCTTCATGCTTATTCAAAATTTGAATCGTCTTCTAAGAAAGTATTGAGGACTTCTTCAACCATATCCCATTCTTTATCATCTTCGATTTGAATCAAATCTTCTTCCGTTGCATCCCCATTTTCATCTGGGTTGAAGATGTAAGCTTGGATGTCCACTTCTTCATCATCTTCCACGCCTTCTGGTACAAGCAAGATGTAGTCCTTGCCATATTCTTCAGAATGGAAAGTGAATAAGACTTCGTATAATGCTTCGTCGCCGTTTTCGTCGACAAGTGTGATCTTTTGAATATCTTCTTGGTTTGCCATAATAAATGCTTTGCGCGTATCGTGCGCTAACAACGTTATCGGTTGTCAGCACCATTTCTCCCACGCACTCCCTTCAATTTTTGTATCTCTATTATAACGTAAAAACAACGTTTCGCCTAGAAACGTTGTTTCGCGTCTTTACTTGGCTAATTTACCATTAGCATCTAAATAGTTTTGCAGAATAAATTCTGCCGCAATTTTGTCAATGACCTGCTTGCGCTTTTTACGTGAAATATCTGCTTCTTCAATCAACATGCGTTCAGCTTGTACCGTTGTTAAGCGTTCATCTTGAAAATCAGTTGGCAAACCAAATGTTTCTTCAACCATTTTGGCATAACGCCGGGCTGCTTCAGCACGTGGGCCTTCGGAATTATTCATGTTTTTAGGTAAACCTAAGACAATCCCTTTAACTTGCTTGGCCTTGATAATTTCACCCAATCGTTCGAGGCCAAATTCTGCCTCATCTTCGTTGATGCGAATGATTTCAACCCCTTGGGCTGTCCAACCCATGGGATCACTCACCGCAACACCAACTGTTCGACTACCGACATCTAATCCTAATATACGCATTATTTATTCAAATAGGCGTGCACAAGTTCTTCAATGATCTCGTCACGTTCGTGACGCTTGATCAAATTACGTGCATCATTCAAACGCGGAATATAAGCGGGATCGCCAGACATCAAATAACCGACAATTTGGTTAATTGGGTTATATCCTTTTTCTTCCAAAGCTTGGTAAACAATCTCTAGCGTTTCATGAATCGCCTTGGGCTGTTGATTGCCAAAGTCGAAAATTGCTGTTTCATCTCCTACTGTCATCGCACACGCTCCTTTCTTTAGTTGCTCACGCTGACGACTCAGTCTAGCGTGACTAATTGTCCTAAATCTATTTTACCTTATAAATATGACAACTATATCACAGAACCATAAGATTCTAAATAAGTGATGTTAGTTTTGTGCCAAAAAGTCAGCGACTGCTGCAAAGGCATCGGGAATACCAGCTGGATTCTTACCACCAGCTTGCGCCATGTCTGGGCGACCACCGCCACCGCCACCAACGCGTGGGGCAACGGCTTTAATCAAATCACCTGCTTTAATACCAGCTGCATTGGCTTCTGGTGAAGCCGCAACAATGAGGTTGACTTTACCATCAATGTCAGCTGCTAGCACTAACACTTCTGATGGGTAATTTGCTTTCCAATTATCAGCAACTTGACGTAAGCCATCCATGCCAGAAACTGGCAATTGCGCCACAATGTAAGTGTGGCCGTTGCTTGTTTGAACGTCGTTAAAGACTTCATCAGCGGCTGCATTCGCCAATTTCGCTTCAACTGATTCTAATGTCCGTTGTGTTGCCTTTAATTCGGCTTGCAAATCGGCTACCTTGTCAGGCGCATCCGTAATTTTTTGTGCTTTCACTTGGGCAGCAACAGCCTTTAAGGCGTTTTCTTCTGCCTTATATAGCGCAAGTGCGTCTAAGCCAGTAACGGCTTCAATACGGCGTACACCAGCCCCAATACCAGATTCTGACACAATCTTGAACAAGCCAAGTTCCGCCGTTGACTGCGCATGGGTACCACCATCAAATTCCTTGTTAAAGTCGCCAATCGATACGACCCGGACAACATCGCCGTACTTTTCGCCAAAGACTGCGACAGCCCCCATTTGTTGCGCTGTTTCAATATCAGTTTCCAGCCATGAAATCGGTGCATTTTTAGCGATTTCCGTATTCACCATCGCTTCAATCTGATCAAGATCGGCGGCAGATACTGGTCCTTCGTTGGTGAAATCAAAACGCAAATAGTCAGGTTCAACCAATGATCCTGCTTGGTGGACATCGCCACCAAGCACATTCCGCAAGGCTTGATCTAACATGTGGGTCGCCGTATGGTTCTTTGATACCGCAACATGGCGTGCCATATCTACCCGCAAATCAACGTTTTTCCCAAGCGTAATGTCAGCCAGCACATTAACAGTATGCACATGTTGGCCGTTTGGTGCCTTTTGGACATCAATCACTTCCGCCACAACGTCACCTTGCTTGTTCAAAACTGTCCCAAAGTCAGCAACTTGTCCACCCATTTCAGCGTAGAACGGTGTTTTATCAAAGACTAATTGGCGTTGTTCACCAGCGACTGCTTGATCAAGCAAAGCATCAATGCCATCGGCATCTTGACCAATAATGGCCACAACTTCAGCTGAATCAACCGCTGTTTCTGACCAACCAACATATTCAGAAGCAACTTTCAAATCGGTCAACACAGCATTTTGGACGCCCATTGACTTGTCATTTGAACGCGCTGCACGCGCACGGGCACGTTGTGCTTGTAAGGCTTCATTAAAGCCGTCCACGTCAACAGTTAAGCCAGCTTCGGCAGCTTGTTCTTGCGTCAATTCAAGTGGGAAGCCATACGTATCTGACAACTTAAAGGCATCTGCACCAGAAATTTGTGTTTTTCCGTCGGCCTTTGCCGCTGCAATCACATCGTCCAACAAAGCCAAACCACCAGTCAACGTTGCATTGAAGCGCTTTTCTTCAGCTGCAACCGTCTTTTGGATACGTGCCGCGTTTTCCAGCACTTCTGGATAATAGCTTTGCATAATTTCCCCAACAATTGGCACAAGTTGCGTCAAAAATTCGCCTTGAATGCCTAACTTTTGACCATGCAAAACCGCCCGACGGAGCAAGCGCCGAATGACATAACCACGGCCTTCGTTTGAAGGCATCGCCCCATCGCTAATGGCAAACGTAATGGCCCGGATATGGTCAGCAATCACTTTAAAACTGGTGTTACTATCAGAATCTTTTGTCCCATCATACTTAAAGTTTGGTGACAAAGCTTCTGTTGCACGAATAATTGGTAAGAATAGATCTGTGTCAAAGTTTGTCCGGCCATTTTGGAACACTGAAACGACACGTTCAAGCCCCATTCCCGTATCAATGTTCTTGTGTGGTAATTCTGGATACTGTGAATTATCCGTCATACCAGGCAAATGGTTAAATTGTGAGAAGACGATGTTCCAAATTTCCAAGTAACGTTCATTTTCACCACCTGGATACATTTCTGGATCATCATCTAGTAAATCTTGAAAGGCTGGGCCACGATCGAAAAAGATTTCTGAATCAGGTCCTGAAGGCCCTTCACCAATATCCCAGAAGTTGTCTTCAACTTCGTAAATATGACCAGCTGGCAAGTCCGTTTTTTCTTCCCAAATCTTCTTGGCTTCTTGGTCTTTTGGATAAACAGTCACATACAAACGTTCTTTATCCAAACCATACCATTCCGGGCTCGTCAACAATTCCCAAGCCCAAGGAATCACTTCTTCCTTGAAATAATCGCCAATTGAAAAGTTCCCCATCATTTCAAATAGTGTGTGGTGGCGAGCTGTCTTGCCAACATTTTCAATATCGTTGGTCCGAATGGCCTTTTGCGCATTCGTAATACGGGGATTTTCTGGTACGACAGTCCCATCAAAATACTTTTTTAATGTGGCCACACCCGAATTGATCCACAACAAAGTCGGATCATCTTGTGGAATCAAATTTTTTGAAGGGACAACTTCATGCCCTTTTGATGCAAAGAAATCCAAAAACATCTGACGGACTTCTGCTGACGTCAATTCTTTCATTGGTAATTCTCCTTGATTTGAAATATAAAAAGACCAGAACAAAGTGCGGACGCTTCACCGTGGTACCACCGCATTTTGTAATGATCTTCAATCTTTACCTTCATAAACTCATAACGCTGAGGCGCGGTAACCTTTCGATTACAATACGATCTGGGAGCGCAAAATTTGTGATGTGTGTTTTGCATTAACCAACACATTTCTGACTGGCATCGCGCAAATTTTGTATATCCAGATTTCTTTAGTTATTATAGCACATTACCACCCAATATGATGATCAGTTTCTGGTAAGTCGAGTTCATCGGCCATGAACGCCTCAAACGTTTGCGTTAATTTATCAAAAGCGGTTTGTAATTGTGCCCGCGTGATGACAAGCGGTGGCTGAAAGCGTAGCACATTACCACGCAAACTAATCATAATCACGCCTAATTGAAATAAACGATAGATAATCTTAGTGGTGCCCGCAACGTCAGCCTGCCCATCAGCGGTCACGATCTCAATCCCACCATTTAACCCATATAGCCGTACATCGCCAATAAACGGATACTTTTGTGCAGCCTGCTCGAAAAATTCACGGGCGATAGCCCCCAATTCTGCGGAACGCGCAACCAGATTTTCTGTGTCTAATACATCAAGTGTCGCCAAGGCAGCTGCAGCAGTGACCGGATTACCAGCCGTCGTATAAACATTTGCCGGTGCGGCCAAACTGGCCATAATCTCCCGACGACCAACAACGGCACTTAACGGCAAACCACTGGCCAGTGATTTACCCATACTTAACAAATCCGGCGCAATCCCAAAGTGATCAATCGACCACATTTTTCCGGTGCGCCCTAGGCCCTGATTGACTTCATCCACCGCAAAAACAATCCCATGTTCCCGCGTGAATTGATACACCAACTCCATATATGCTTGTGGTGCTTTGATGATACCACCATCGCCTTGAATCGGTTCAATAATGACCATAGCCACTTCATCGGCTGGCAAATAAGTCTCAAAAGGTAACTTAAACGCTTGAAATAAACGCTGCGAGAATTGCGCATCCGTTTCACCAGCTAATCGTTGTGACGGATCAGGATAAGGGACTTTCACAACGTCTGGCAAGAGTGGGCCCATTTTCCGTGTCATATTCAGACTAACCCCCGAAATAGACATGGCGCCGTAAGTCGACCCATGATAGGCACCTGTAAAACTCACAATATAGGATCGGCCCGTGTAGGCGCGCGCTAATTTGATCATGGCATCATTAGCATCGGAACCCGAATTGCCAAACAGGGCTTGTTTTTCAAATGTCCCTGGCGTAAGCGCTGTCAAGCGTTGCACCAGTTGTGCCGTAGTTGTATTGGCAAAATACGCTGGTGTGTATTGAATCAGCTTTTGGGCCTGTTGTGTAATCGCGGTCACAACTTTGGGATGAGCATGACCGACATTGGTGGCACTCGCACTGGCCAACAAGTCAATGTAATCCCGACCATCCGCATCCGTCACAATAGCGCCCTGCCCATGATCAATGACCAGGTCAAAATAATTTACCCGTGATACCGCTGCCAAATGTTGTTGTTCCGCAGCTAAAATTTCTTGATTGTTTGACATGGTCCACCCTTTTTTCTGACAATAAAAGCCCTGGTTAACCAGGGCTTGAAGGTAAAACAACTTATTTTGACAAATTACTATGACGCGCCCCATAGACCGCATAGATAATCAAACCGATCACAAACCAACCAAAGGCATAGAGTTTCGCTTGGTTGTCCAAATTAAAGAAAATGAAGCCTGAACCCAAGGCTGCCAAAGCTGGCAAAACTGGGTAAAATGGCATCTTGAAGCCTGGTTCTTGGATATCTTTTCCTTCACGTGGTCGCAAAGCATAGATCCCAAATGACACAATAATAAAGGCAATCAACGTCCCAGCTGAGATCAAGCCAGCAAGTTCTGTAAAGCTAAAGACTGAACCGACTAAGATAGCGATAATTGACAAAGCCAACAACGCATTGTTTGGCAGACCCTTACCATTCACATCCCCAAGGAAGCTTGGCAATAAGCCATCACGACCAAAGGCGTACAACAAACGTGAACCGGCCAACATCATGCCAATAATGGCAGTAAACATCCCAACCAAAGCCACAACAGACAACAAGTTAGACGTAAAGCCGTGACCTGATTGAAGCAAAGCCCAAGCCGCAGGTGCTGCGTTGTTTTCATACTTTGAGTAATGGAACATACCGACCAGCACCAAGGCAACCGTCACAAACAAAATCGTAGCGACCACCAATGAGCCAATGATACCCCGAGGCATTGTGCGCTTAGGGTCCTTAGCTTCTGCTGAGTTGGCCGCAATTGAATCAAACCCAATATAAGCTAAGAAGATTTGTGAGGCACCGGCCACAATGCCTTGCCAACCACCAAACGTTGTGCCTGGCTTATTTTCTGGAATAAATGGGACATAGTTACCAGGATGGATAGCTGTCAAACCAACCCCAATGAAAATCAAAATGACTAAGACTTTTCCAATCACTAAGATATTTTCCACACGTGCGGTAGAATTTGTCCCACGCCATAGCAACACGGTGACGATTAACACGGCAAACAAAGCCGAAATGTCAATCACACCCCCGTTACCGGCAGCAAACGAGCCGGCTAATGCAGGCGGCAAAACGAGATTGTGTGACGCTAGGAACAACTTAAAGTTAGCTGACCAACCTGAGGCCACAAACGCCACGGCAATAAAGTACTCAGCCAGCAAGGCCCAGCCGGCAATCCAGCCAAACACTTCACCAAAGACAACGTTCGCCCATGAATAAGCAGAACCGGCAAATGGTAATGCGGACGCAAATTCGGCATACGCAAAGGCTGCAAGTCCTGACA
>NZ_CBDKZH010000003.1:30535-37634 GCF_965300815.1 Leuconostoc sp. | reverse complement strand
GATCAAGGCATGGTCTTTGGCTATGCCACCAACGAAACGGATAATTACTTACCGTTAACATTGGCCTTGTCACATCGTTTGATGCGTCAAATTCGCGATGTCCGAGAAGCTGGCACATTAAATTACTTGCGCCCCGATGCTAAGGCAGAAGTGAGTGTGGAACTGGATGATAACAACCAAGTGTCGCGGATTGCGGCAGTCGTTTTGTCAACGCAACACGATGAAACAGTCACTTTGGACCAACTGCGAGAAGATGTCCGTCGGTTAGTGATTGATCCTGTTTTGCCACAAGAGTTGGTTGACGATGAAACGATTTACTACATTAACCCATCTGGTCGTTTCGTTCTTGGTGGTCCACAAGCAGATTCTGGTTTGACAGGTCGTAAGATTATTGTCGATACTTATGGTGGGGCGGCCCATCACGGTGGTGGCGCATTTTCTGGTAAGGATGCCACTAAGGTCGATCGCTCAGCGGCTTATTTTGCCCGTTATGTGGCTAAAAATCTGGTGGCTGCCGGTGTTGCTGATAAGTTAGAATTGCAAGTTGCTTACGCAATTGGCGTGGCACAACCCGTGTCATTAAACATTGAAACTTTTGGCACAGCTAAAATTGACGAAGATAAAATTCGTGACATTACGGCACAACTCTTTGATTTCCGACCTTTGGCCATCATCAATCATTTAGATCTCCGTCGTCCAATTTATAAGCAAACAGCCGCGTTTGGTCACTTTGGCCGGACAGATATCGATTTACCTTGGGAAGCATTGGATCAAGTCGACAAGATTAAAGCATTGATGTAAATGCTGGTATTTTGAATATGTTAGAATAGGGTATGGCTAAAAAGCAAGCGACAATTCAATTTTTAATGTTTGGTATTGCGGTCGGCGAGAGTATGACCGTGCTATCTAACAGTGAACAAGGGATCTTACTGTCCGATCCAACCCATTTTAAGCAAGAGCTACGCTGGGGGTCACATACGAGTTTGTCATTGACGACCGTTGCGAGTTTATCACGCGGTTATCAGTTAACTGACGTGATGAATCATTTCCAAAATTGGTATAAAAAGCGCCAATTTGCACCCGAACGAACGCGTCAACGCATTGATGTCGTTACTAAAAAGGCGATGGATAATTATAGTAAAAATCGAGACACGCTGGCTTCTGGTATTTTAGAAGACGTGGCGGATAGTGAAGATATTTTAGTTCGGATGTTACCCGTTGCATTATATTTGCATCATGAATATGGCGTGTCATTTATTAATGATGAATCCGCCATGTTGACCCTACATCGCATTGCAGGCTTAACGCATAATGCAGAAGGTGCCTTGGTGAGCGTGGGGATGTTAAACCTTATTGTGAGCCAGATTCTTGAAAAACAACCCATTCGGGATGCCGTGGAAAACGGCTTGGCCTTTGGCTTTGAATATTATTCTCGCCATAAGGTTTTTGAATCAGAATTAAACGCATTTGAGGAACTTAACTTGCCGGACTTTGCTAATATTCCGGTTGGTAACATCGTGTTAGATGGTCGCAGTGCCAGCACATTAGAAGCGATTATTTGGTCGTTATTAAATAGTCAGAACTATACTGAAGCGATGAAAAATGCCTTTATGCACGGCCACGCCAATAGTATTGTGCCAACGGTTGTTAGTGCCATTGCAGCTATTATTTACCAAGAAGATTTGGTCATTCAAGCTAGTGAACATTTGACATCACGGAAGTTGATTGTCAGTGTGACCAACCAAGCAGAACGTTTAGGGCGATTCAATTAAGAAAAAGCGTTATCTCTATTAACAATAGAGATAACGCTTTTTTAGAGCCAAAATGGATAGGATTGATAATCAATGGTCAAACCAAAAGTACTAGGTTGCAATGTTTCACCATCAACTTGGCCTGGTTGCATGTCACGAACGTAAATTTGTGTGCCGTGTTGGAGCGGGATAGTTGTCACGTTTGGGTGAGCAAGATGACTACCATCCTTTTTTAAGGCCATAAATAACTTTAGAAACTGGAGAAATGACATCTTTTTGGCGATGACGAGATCGAGACCTTCCTGAGTTAAATCAGCCGTTGGAAGTAGCGCAATACCACCACCAAAAAAGGGTTGGTTGGTAATCGTCACCAAAAACGCCTGAGTAAACTGTTGGTACTGATCGCCAGTCATGACAGTCATTTGGAAGGCTTGTTGTTGGAAAAAAGCAGCTAAAGTTGTGGCTAGATAACTGAAGTTTCCTAACCCTAGACGGTTCAGCCGTTTTTTCCAAGGTGATTGGTTGGTGTGATCAACCACTAACGCATCAAACCCAATGCCCAAATTGTTAATGAAGTATCGCGTTGTCTGATACAGCCCATCATCTGTCATCCGACCGACATTGAGTTGCTGGGGCTGGGTTGTCTGTTTAAGATGATACAGCGCCTCGCTGGCCGTCCCTAGGTGCGCTGCTCGGGCAAAGTCATTACCCGAACCAAGTGGGATATAGGCTAAGGGAATGGGGGCTTCACGTTGGGTTTGTAATAGGCCATTTAATACTTCGTTTAAGGTGCCGTCCCCACCGATTGCTAAAACAACCGCCTCGGGGTCTGTGACCGTATTAGCGATATTTTTTGCCAATTTGACTGCGTGGCCAGCATATTGGGTATCGGACCAGCGCACGATTGTGCGTAAGTGTTTAATTTGACTGATAATATCGCCGTGTGCTTGGTTACCAGCCTGAGGATTGTGAATCACGTAAAAATTCGGCATGATGGTTATTCTTTCGATAGAAACTAATTTCATTGTAACAAAAAAAGCCCCAAAGGGCTATGTGTGGTGATTATCCTAAGAAGTGGCGGAGTTGCGCCATGCGGTTAATTAAAGCCGTAATGGCAATTGGCGCACCTTCTTTAATTTGCACAACTTGCAAAGCGATTTCGGCATGCTGTTGTTCTTCACGGGTTTTAGGACCAATTTCAAGGTCGAAAATATCTTTGACAATCATAATGTCGCGTTCAACATCAGCCCAAGCAGGACTTTGTGTCTTCAAGATTGCGAGTGCATCGAGATTGACAAAGCGGGCGAGTTCACGGAAGTCATCCTTCATACTTGGGTAATTCCGGACAAACGCTGACAGATGATCAGCATTTAAGTTTTCAAGGGCACGGCCAAAGCCGATGAATTCTGGTGGCACACCGATTGAATAAAAGGCACCGGTGAAGTTGATGGCACGTGGTAATTCAATACCGTCAACAGAACGTGAGTAACCTAAGACACCAACGTGTTGGCGACGGTCACGACGCTTTGGGAAGGCCTTGAAAATCGGTTGCATATCAGGCACCAATTGGTCTAGGGTGTGCGCATAAAATTCAGCTGATTCTTCAGCGACTTCGGCTAAGATTTTTTGGTCAGCAGCTGAAATCTTCAATGGTTCAGCGGTTGGCAACTTTTCCTTTAGTTCGGCAATCGCTTGTTGGACATCAGCAATTGGGAAATCATAGCGGAAAGCAGACTGAACTGTTGCCGTACGAACACCAGGGAATTCTTTGACGTAACGATCAATACGGTGTGGTGACAAGCCACCACGGAAAATCGCTGAGCCAGTCCCTGAAATTGGATAAATTTCAATGTTTTCTTCACGGGCAAATTCATGTAAGCGCGCAATGGCTAACTTGTTACCCGTAATTGAGCTCATGAAACCAGCTGTCAACGCTGAATCAGATCCAGCCAGGAAAACACGCATATACTTTGGTCGGAATCCAAAATGTTCTTCATGCAACTTGAGGTAGTCTTTCAAAATTTCTGGTGCGTGAAGTTGGGTGTCAAAATCCTCAAATAGGGGAATAATTTCAATATAAGGGGTGTTTTTATCTGAACGGGTAAACTCAACTGACTTAAAGTTGGCTAGCTTTTCAAACAAAACTTGCATCTTTAGCAACTGATCAGCGCGTTGTGCCATTGGCAAAATGGCTTCAAATAATGGCCGTTGTTCAAAGCCTAAATCATGCGCGAAATCTTCTGAACTTAAAATGGCAGTCATTGCCTGCATCAAGTTATAGCCTTTTTCTTCCCAAATGTTTGGGAAGCGGAACGTCAAGAATTTATCACGACCAATTTGTTGGTCTTTAAAGTAATCATATTCGGTGCTAAATAGGCGATCAATGACGGCAGCATCGGCGTGCTTACCTTCCCAATCCCACATGTATTCATCAACATTTAATTCACTGAAATTTTCAAAAGCTTCGTTCATTTCGCGATAGGCGCTGATAAAAGGTTGTTGGGATGCATCCCAGAAAGGTGCATTCGCATTATCGGGGTGTTGCGTACCCATAATCGTAGGGATTTTTCGTTGTGTCATGATGGCTCCTTCATATTGTACTTCTACTATTCTAGCATATTGGGCTCGGTTTAAAAATGTTAATGTCAAGTTTTATACGTTGACCTCTGCATAAAAGAAAATAATGTTCGGTATTTATCGATGCAAGGCAACAAAAAAACACCCACAAGCGGGTGTTTTGTCGTTAGACCATGATCAACATTGGTAAGATCATTGGCTTACGTGCTGTTTCACGATACAAGAAACGTGATAAGTCATCAATAACGGCTTGACGAATATCAGCTTCAGTGGCGTTAGCGTTATTCATCACACGACGCATCGTGCCAAAAATAATCCGACGGCCTTCATTAATTAAATCACCAGACTCACGCATGTAAACAAAACCACGTGACAAAATATCTGGGCCAGAAAGAATTTCTTTTTTCTTTAAGTCAATAGTTGCCGTCACCACGACCAAGCCATCTTGTGAGAGCTTTTGACGATCGTGCAGGACAACTGATCCGATATCACCGATACCTGAACCATCAATGTAAGTGTCTTCGCCAGGGAAATGCCCCGCAATACGGGCATTTTCGCCATCAAGCGCTAAGACATCACCATTTTCCAAAATAAAGGTGTGATCTTCTGGAATGTCGAGTTCATGTGCCAATGAGGCATGAACTTTCAACATCCGGTATTCCCCGTGCACGGGCATGAAGAACTTTGGCTTCATGAGGGCTAACATCAACTTTTCTTCTTCTTGGCCACCGTGACCAGAAGTATGAATGTTGTTGACCTTACCATAAATGACATTAGCACCGCCTTCTTCCAGTTTGTTAATCACTTCATTGACTGAAGCGGTGTTACCTGGAATAGGAGATGATGAGAAAATAACGTTGTCATTTGGCTTCAAGCGAATTTGCTTGTGCGTTCCTTCAGCAATACGAGCCAAGGCAGCCATCGGTTCACCTTGTGAACCAGTTGATAAAATCAACAGTTCATCATCAGGGATATGCTTAATCTCAGATTGTTCAACCAGCATGTCATCTGGAATGTTCAAGTACCCTAAAGCACGACCATTGTTAACAGCTGATTCCATTGAACGACCAAAGACAGCAATCTTACGCCCATGAGCAATCGCAGCATCAGTCGCCATGCGGACACGGTTCATGTTTGAAGCGAAAGTCGCAAAGATGATACGACCCTTTGTAATTTTGTCAAAAATTCGGTTAACCGATTTGGCCACCCAGGCTTCTGACTTGGTCCATTCAGCACGTTCAGCGTTGGTTGAATCACTCATCATGAGTAAGACACCTTTTTCACCAAGACGCGCCATTGACCACAAGTTAGGTGGCTGCTTTGTTGTTGGTGTGAGATCGAACTTGAAATCACCAGTTTCAACAATTGTCCCAACTGGGGTGTGCACCGCAACACCAAATACATCAGGAATTGAGTGGGTTGTCCGGAAGAATTCAACACTTAGTTTATCAAATTCAAGGACAGTCCCATCCGTAATCTCGTGTAATTCAACGCGGTTGAGCAGCTGTTTTTCTTCGAGTTTGTTCTTAATTAACGCCATTGCTAGTGGCCCAGCATAAACTGGGACGTTAACAGCTTGTAAAAAGTAGGCGATTGCACCGATATGGTCTTCGTGTCCGTGGGTGATAACCAGTGCTTTCACGCGATCGATATTATCGACTAAATAAGTATAGTCGGGAATAACGTAATCGATACCAAGTAGTTCATCTTCGGGGAACTTAATACCCGCGTCAACAACGATGATCTCATCTTGATACTCAATACCATACGTATTCTTACCGATCTCGCCTAAACCGCCTAGCGCATAAACGCCGACTTCGTTTGGTTTAATATCTACAGAATATGTCATAGTTTAGAATGTTGTGATTTCGAAGTGTGGGTTAGCTTTTTCGTAAGTCAATGCCTTATCTGAAAGTTCTTCGATAAATTCAACGTTGTAGTTGGTATTGTCTTCAATAATTTCCCGTGCTTGTGGCAAGCTTTCTGCCGACAAGTAGAGTGAAAGGGTTGTTTCACGCTTGGGATTGCGTTCAGGATGTTCCTGGTAATAAACTTTGTAAATCATAATGCCTCCAAAATATCGTTAATTTTTTAATTTGTCACGAACGAAAACCTATATTATAGTGTACCACATAGCACGCGAAAACGGGAATGTTGTCGGCTTATTACTTGATTATTCCCATTATCATTGTTAAATTTGATGTAGGGGAGCAAAGAAATGGCAGTCAAATCGATTACAGTTTTTATGGGATCGCAACTCGGCGCAGATCCAGAATTTACAACAATTGCTACGGCGTTGGGTGAAGCACTCGCCCAACGGCAGCTCACGCTTGTTTATGGGGGTGGGCGAGACGGGCTCATGGGTGTTACGGCGCGAGCCGTGATGGCCCATGGTGGGCAAGTCATTGGTGTGTCGCCACACAATTTAGCAGAAGAGACGATACCGGCAGCTGACATTACAAAATTGATTACCGTTGAGACGATGTCTGAACGTAAAGAATTACTGATGTCACTTGGTGATGCGTTTATTGTTTTACCGGGTGGATTTGGCACACTTGAGGAATTAGCTCAAGTGTTGAGTTGGGCAAGAATTGGCTTACATCACAAACCACTCGTACTATTAAATGTGAATGGTTACTATGACCATTTGTGGGATTGGCTAGCAGATAGCGTAACGGCTGATTTTGCCACACCAACGGATTTGGCAGCGGTGCGATTATACCAAAGTGTTGACGACGCGTTGCGCTATCTTGCTACCATTTGAAGGTATG
>NZ_CBDKZH010000003.1:0-30435 GCF_965300815.1 Leuconostoc sp. | reverse complement strand
TTATACCAAAGTGTTGACGACGCGTTGCGCTATCTTGCTACCATTTGAAGGTATGAGAACAGGGGAAATCATATGCCAGAATACACAATGTTAGCCGACTTTATTCGGGTTTACATGTCATCACTAAAACACATGGAAACCATGCTCTCACAGCCAATGCGTGAATATGGGCTGTCTTTTGAGCAGTGGTTGATTATGGCAGCCATTGCGCGCAGCGAAACGCCACTGACTTTAACTGAAATTGCGGCTGAACGAGAAGTGACCAAAGGCGCTGTTGGCCGCCAATTAAAGCCGATGCTGGCGTTAGATTTTGTGGTGCAAACGCCAGATGAAAACGATCGACGGCGCATCCTCCTTTCCTTGACACCAGAAGGGCAGCGCATTGAGGCGGAGTTGACAAAGCGCGTACGCGCCCGTGGGAAGGCCTGGATTGAGGCGTTTGGTCTCGAAGAATCGCGTGATTTATTAAAGGATATTTATCGATTTGATGAGTTGATTATGAAACCGGCGCTCAATGGGAAAAACATTGAGAAATCATGAGGGTTGTGGTAAAATTTTATTTTGTATGAAGACTGCATCGTAGGCGGTTTTCTGGTATAATAAACTAAATTATTTATAAAAGAGGATATTGATCATGGCAATTGGCATGAATGATTTAAAGAATGGTTTGACAATTGAGTATTCAAACTCAATTTGGCGCGTTTTGGATTTCCAGCACGTTAAGCCAGGAAAGGGTGGCGCATTTGTCCGCTCAAAGTTGAAGAACTTGCGTACAGGCGCTGTGAACGAAGTGACTTTCCGTCCTGGTGATAAGTTCGAACAAGCTGATATCACAACACGTCCAATGTCTTACTTGTTTGCTGAAAACAATGGTCGTGTCTTCATGGATGTTGAAACTTACGAACAAATTAACTTGCCAGATGACAAGATCGAAGCTGCTTTGAAGTTCTTGCTTGAAGGTATGGAAGTTAAGATCACAATGTTTGGTAACGAAATTTTGGGTGCTGAATTGCCATCAACAGTTGCTTTGAAGGTAACGGAAACACAACCAGGCATCAAGGGTGCGACAGCAACTGGTTCAGGTAAGCCAGCAACAGTTGAAACTGGGGCAACAATTACTGTGCCTGACTTTATTAACGAAGGTGAAACAATCATCGTTAATACTGAAGACGGTTCATATAAGGGCCGTGCCTAATTACAAAGTGTGAACTAACACAAGCTGATGGTGCTAACACGGCACAATTGTTGTCATGTTATCCAGTGGCTGCGTGTTGTAGGGAACACAGATAAAAAGTTCCCTAGGGGAACTTTTTATTTTAGAAAATATTTTCGAGGATGACATCATGGCCAGAGAAATTAAGCGTAGCAAGCAAGCTACAAAGAATATTATTTTAGCAACGCAACATACTGTTGCGGGGACAACACAAGTGACGCCAGAAGTCATTGAAGTGATTGCACAAATTGCAACGCAAGAAGTACCAGGTGTTTACTCAATGCGTGGTAAGTTGTCAGATCACTTTACGAACGCCTTTGGTTCAAATGCACGTGGTAAGGGTGTCGAATTAACACAAACTGACGCTGGTTTGATGATTGATGCTTATGTGTTTTTGCAATATGGTGTGGCTGTGCCAAAGGTTGCGCTTGACATTCAAAATGCCATTCAATCTCAAATCACATCCATGACAGACTTAAATGTTGTACAAACAAATGTCCACGTGAGTGGGATTGTGCCAGAAAAAGTATCCAATCAATTTGATCCAGATAATCTATTTGGTGAAACAGAAACAACTGAGGTGGCCGATTAATGGCGAATTTATCACGACATGAGTCACGTCAAGCAGCTTTTCAGGTGCTGTTTGCCCTTGAAAAAGATCCTAAGAGTAATAACATTGACAATCTTTACGATATCGTCTTAGATGGTAAGGACTACGATGATTATTTGCCACGCCTTGTTAATGGTGTTTTGGGGACAAAAGCAGATCTTGATGCGCATATTACGGCCCATTTGGCTACCGGTTGGGCAATTAATCGTATCAACAAAGCAGATCTTGTGATTTTGCGTTTGGCCATTTATGAATTAAACAATCAACTGGTACCTTATAAGGTAGCGATTGATGAAGCATTAATTTTGGCTAAAACATTTGCTGATGAAGACGACCGTAAGTTTGTTAACGGGTTGTTAAAGCATTTTGCGCCAACTGATACACCCAAGGTCGATTAGATCGTTAAAAGTCGCTTGGCGGCTTTTTTTCTTAAAAACAATTATTGGGTCATGATGACGAGACGACAAAAGAATGGAGGAAAGGATGTTATCCTTTCGGGACAATGTCCAAATAGAAAATGGCAATTTATGATTTAACCAAAACGCCGGCTGACAGTTACGATACGCACACGCATCTCAATGATGACAAGTTGTTTCACGATGTGCCTGCTTATATTGGCCGTGCCAATGAATTCCGGGTCATGGAAATGAACATTGTGGGTTATGATGCGGTGGGTAACGCCCGCGCCTTAGAAATTGCCCAAGCGCATGATAATATTTATGCGGTATTAGGTTTCCAACCGGAAGATACGGTTGACTTTGACGCAGCAGCTGCACAAACACTTGAAGCGCAATTACAAGCAGACAAAGTGGTTGGTGTTGGGGAAACAGGGCTAGATTACTACTGGGAAACAGCACCCCATGATGTCCAAAAGCAAGCATTTGAAACGCATCTTGCTTTGGCAAAAAAGTATGATCTACCCGTTATTATCCACAACCGTGAGGCATTTGATGATGTGTATGCCATGTTGAAGGCTAGCGGCGTAACAAAAGGTGTGATGCATAGTTTTTCTGGTACGCCTGAACAAGCGCTAGCGTTTGTTGACTTGGGGATGCATATCTCATTTAGTGGGGTTGTGACCTTCAAAAAAGCAGAAGAAGTGCGTGAAGCGGCCAAAGCGGTACCACTGGAACGATTACTTGTTGAAACAGATGCGCCTTATTTGGCACCAACGCCATTCCGAGGTAAGGATAACGAACCTGCTTTCGTTAAGTATGTCTTGGATTCATTAGCAGAAACGCTTGATATGACCCCTAAAGCATTGACGGAAATCACGCGTACCAATGCGCATCGTCTCTTTTTAAATCATGACTGACAAACCAAAAATCAACGAAATGATTGTGGTTGAGGGGCGGTCGGATACACAAAATTTGGCGCGGGCAGTGATTGCTGACACCATTGAAACGGGTGGCAGTGCCGTGACACCCGATGCCATTATGCGCGCTAAACACGCGGCTAAAACCCGTGGTGTCATTATTTTGACCGATCCAGATTATAATGGGCAGCGGATTCGACAAATCATGTCGGCGCATGTCCCTGACGCTAAGCAGGCTTATATTACGCAAGCTGCAGCTCGGGCGGCAAAAGATAATCCGCATAAGTCACTTGGCGTCGAACATGCCGAACCGGCAGTGTTACGTGCCGCTTTGGCACAAGTGATGACACCGAAAGTGGCACAAACCAGTGATGTGGATCAACATTTTCTGTTACAACACGGGTTATTAAGTGGCCCACAGGCACGGTTACAACGGCAAATACTTGGTGAAGCCCTACATATTGGCTATACTAACGGTAAACAACTCATGAAACGCTTGCACCAATTTGGCATTACACAAGACCAAATACGCGCAGCACTACAAAGGACACAAGAACATGGCAGAGACAATTGATATTGCAAACCCCACCCGTACCCAAGCGATTTTGACACAATATGGGCTCCATGCTAAGAAAAAGTTTGGACAGAATTTTTTAACGGATTTATCGGTATTACATGGTATCGTCGATACTGCTGAAATTACAGCCGATGATTATGTGATTGAAATAGGGCCAGGGATTGGGGCACTGACGGAACAACTTGCCCGTCGTGCAAAACGCGTTCTGGCGTTTGAAATTGACCCACAAATGGTGGCGGTATTAGCGGAAACGTTGCAACCCTATGATAATGTGACGGTCGTCGAACAAGATATTTTAAAAGTTGATCTCGCGCAAATGATTGCGACTGAATTTGGTGTCGGGGCGCGGGTGAAAGTTGTCGCTAACTTACCTTATTACATCACCACACCAATTTTGATGCAGTTACTGCGGTCTAACATTGCGTGGGATAATATTGTCGTGATGATGCAACGCGAGGTTGCCGATCGCTTAAACGCGGCGGCCGGGACAAAGGCATATGGTGTGTTGACTTTGACGGTCGCTTATTTTGCCCAAGCAACCCTAGCCATTAATGTGCCGGCGACATCATTTAACCCATCACCAAACGTCGATTCAGCTGTCGTGAAGCTCACACCGCACACACCAGAAATAGTAGTTAATCAGCCGGAGCGCCTTTTCGGTGTGATCAAAGGGAGCTTTTCACACCGACGTAAGAGTCTTTGGAACAACATGCTGCAAACTTACGGCAAAGACGCTGAAGCAAAAGAAAAAATAACAGCCGCCTTGACGGCAGCCGACATTGCACCATCTGTTCGTGCCGAACGGCTTGATTTAACTCAGTTTACACAGTTGTATTTGGCGTTGCGCGCTGTTGGGTTAACACAATAAACGTATATTTTTTCGATTATTACGTGTAATATACAGTATAATTTGCAATTGCGCGTGTTTCGTGCTAAAATGAGTTAAGTTTTTCACGAAAGGTGGTATAAAAATGCCAAGTAGTTTACAAGACATCAAAACTGAGCTTGATGCCCATGTCGGAGAAGAAGTGACGGTTGTGGCTCAAGCTGGCCGTAAGAAAATCACTGAGCGTAGTGGTGTGTTACGGTCGACTTTTCCATCACTGTTTGTCGTGGAATTAGATGAAGATGCGAATTTTGAACGCGCATCTTATAGTTATACCGACATCTTAACCAATAACATTAACATTACATTTGCCGATTAAACAAAATGCCCGTATGGGCTTTTTTTGTAGTGATGAGAAAATATTACGATGAACAAACAAGCATTTTATGCCATTTTGACCTTACTACTGATTCCGCTGGGAATCTGTTTAATTATTTTAAAAATGATGGTGCCGTCATCGGGACCCAAACATAGTCCAGTTCAGATTGTTACCGATCGAATTGCTTATCAACAGTTGGCTAAAGCCATTGTTGCAGAGGATGGTCGCGTGACCGTTTTAGATGGTAAATTGACAACGTCGCAACAACAAAAACAATTTAAGGGTGCAGAGGTTGTCCTAACTGATAATCATGCTAGCCCACTACTCACCCAACGGCAGAAATTACATTTACGTTCTAAAATTTTAGTCGCCAGTGATAGTTTTCAAGGACCAGACGCTAACAATTACTGGTTGAGTCCCCAAGTTATTTTGCAAACCATTTCCCGCCTATCGGATCTTTTAAGTGATTTGGATCCACAAAATCGGGATTTTTATATTCGACAAAGTCAGCAGTTATTGGCACAAACACAACCGTTAGCCGATGGGATTGCGCGTTTACAGGCGGAAAAAAATGTTCAGTATTTGGCCACGAATCACGCACAGCAGGTCTTTATGACCCAACTGGGTTATCAGCCAGTACAGCAAGATTTGGCATCTGCTACGACGGCTGATTTCGATACGTTAGCGAAAAAAATGCAGGATCATACCATTCGCTTTGTGTTGACCGCCAGTCAAGATCAATCTAAGCAAGATCAACGCGTCATGCAGTTAGCGACGCAATATCAAGTGCCGATCATTACTTTTAATCAAGTTTTGCCAGCAGGCGAAAAAGTGTGGGATTGGCAACTCAATTTTGTGAACCAATTACAAGCAGCACTAAAACCAGTAGAGGGTGGAAAATAATGGGCATCATTGAAACAAAAGATTTTGGCGTGCGTTATGGTGAAAAAGTTATTTTTTCAGACGCAAATATCGACATTCCGGCGGGTCGTTTTTTTGCCATTTTGGGCGAAAATGGTGCGGGCAAGACCAGTTTTGTGAAAGCACTCATTGGTCAAAATGTCCAAACTGTTGGGCAATTATCACGACAAGTAAAGCGGATTGGTTTTGTCCCGCAGTTTCGAGATATTACCCGTGACTATCCATTGCAAATTTCTGAATTCGTTGGCCTGACTTTTAACCGTGGTTGGCGTTTGTGGTGGAATACCAAAGAAAAACAAGCCATTCAAGCAGCGCTGTCACGGATGGATTTGTTGGCAATTGCTGACCAACGATTGGGGTTGGTTTCAGGTGGCCAAAAGCAACGCGCTTTTGTGGCCCAAGCGCTAGTCCAACAACCTGATTTATTAATCCTTGATGAGTCAACAGCGAGTCTGGATCACGAACACAAGGTACAATTGCTTAAAACCGTGCAACAGTTACAAAAAGAGCAGCAATTGACCATTCTATTTATTACGCATGAATTGAAGTTAATTTCACAGTTTGCGGATGGCTATCTGTTGTTTGAAAATGGCCGGGTGACGCAGGGCGATAAAGTAGCCTTACAAGCCTTGACGAAGCAAATGACGCATATGCATGAAGCGCACGTGCATGAAGAAAATGAGGTACATGATGTTCAATTATGATTTTATGCAAAATGCGTTTATGGCTGGCACAGTCGTTAGTATTGTTGCTGGAATCGTTGGCACGTTTGTCGTGGCACGAAATTATGCCTTTCTGACACATAGTTTAAGTGAAATTGCCTTTGCGGGTGCGGCCTTTGGTTTGTTTATTGGTTGGCCAGCGTTGTTAGGGATGATGGCTGCAACTAGTGTTTCATCATTAGCCATTGGGGCCTTGGAGTCCGGTTATACGAAGCGAGATAATGTCACTAGTGCCATATCGGCATTAGCCATTGGCTTGGGGATTCTCTTTTTAGCCTTAGGTCATACGAGTACAACGGCCGCGACAGGTATTTTATTTGGCTCAGTGCTAGGTATTAGTCGGCAAGATTTGTGGTTATTGCTGGCGTTGGCTGTTTTTGTCATCGTGGTCTTATTGTTTAATTACCGCGCCTTACGACAACTCGCTTTTGACGAAGCGGGCATGTTTTTGCAAACGCGTCGTCAAAAAGCAGTCCGTTATATTTTTCTGATTACGATTGCGCTGTCTGTCAGCATTTCATCACAACTCGTCGGGTCACTTTTGATTTTTGTTTTGGTCACGTTACCAGCCGCGAGTGCTAAGTATTATGTGACAACGACAGTACGCTTGATTGGGCTGGCGATTGTGTTTGCGTTGTTTGGCACTTGGTCAGGCTTGACGTTGGCGTATCTTACCAACTTGCCGACGAGCTTCTTTATTGCCATGATTGAGGTGATCATTTATTTGACCTCCGTGTGGCAATTCAAAAAGAATGCCTAAATACCGAACATTGGATCGTTTTTGATGTTATAATTACTGTTAAATATTAATAAAGGAGAATATGTGCTAAGTTTGTTTTAGCACAACGATATATTATGAAAACACGCCGCTCTGATCGACTGGTTGACATGGCACGTTACATGCTTGAACGCCCACGGACATTGATTTCTTTGTCTTATTTTGCCAAACGTTATGATTCAGCAAAATCTTCCATTTCTGAGGATCTTTCAATTATCAAGCGGACGTTCCAAGAACGGGGCACTGGCTTATTAGAAACTGTTCCTGGTGCAGCTGGTGGGGCACGCTTTGTCCCTTATATGACGGAAGAGGAAGCCAAGGAATTTATTGAACAAATTCGGCAAGATGTTGATGATGAAACGCGTGTTTTACCAGGTGGCTATGTCTATTTGTCTGATTTGTTGGGTCGGCCAGATATCTTAAGACAAGCCGGTCGTTTAATTGCAACGCAATACCTACGCGAAAATATTGATGCTGTCATGACTGCTGCCACTAAAGGGGTGCCGTTAGCTCAGGCGGTCGCTGAACAACTCAATGTACCGTTTGTGATTGTGCGTGATGATGCGAAAGTAACCGAAGGGCCAACTGTGTCAGTTAACTATTTGACAGGCTCATCTAAGCGTGTCGAAAAGATGGAATTGTCACGACGTTCATTACGGACGGGTTCACGGGTGCTGATTGTGGATGACTTCATGAAGGCAGGCGGCACGATTCAAGGAATGCAGACGTTGGTCAGCGAGTTTGACGGGACTGTCGTTGGAACAGCGGTCTTTGCTGAAGGGCGTTCAGCCACACGGTTGTTGGATCGCTTCACCTCATTGTTGCATGTGGATACGAACCTGAAGAATGGGGCACCAATTTTGGTGACTGCTGGTAACTATTTAGAAGAAATATATAAACACGAGGCTTAATTTTTCATGAATGATGACGTAAAT
Source organism: Leuconostoc sp. (assembly GCF_965300815.1). Taxonomy (NCBI): domain Bacteria; kingdom Bacillati; phylum Bacillota; class Bacilli; order Lactobacillales; family Lactobacillaceae; genus Leuconostoc; species Leuconostoc sp. Next base: position 22,159 of record NZ_CBDKZH010000003.1, on the reverse strand, counting down.
GTATTAGTTTTGGCAGCCGGTCACGGCTCACGGATGCGGTCAACCACACCGAAAGTATTGCATCGGGTAGCTGGGAAGACGATGATTGACTGGGTCTTAGATGCAGTGGCACCGTTAACGCAAAGTAAGCCGATTACAGTAATTGGTGTGGGTGCAGAGAGTGTCCAGGCACATGTTGGTGATCGCAGTGATTTTGTCCTACAAACAGAACAACTTGGGACAGGACATGCGGTACAGCAAGCGCAAGCAAAGCTTGGTGATAACCATGGCGTGACCTTGATTATGTCAGGTGATACACCAATGTTTCGACCAGAAACGTTGGCTGAATTTGTTCAAACACACCAAAACTCTAAAAATGCTGTGACCGTGCTTACCGCCATTGCTGATGATCCGACTGGCTATGGGCGTATTGTACGTGCAGATGACGACACGGTTTTAAAGATTGTTGAGCAAAAGGACGCTAGTGTTACAGAACGTCGTATTCAAGAAATTAATACGGGTGTTTATGTGTTTGATAATCAGTTGCTGTTTGAAGCGTTATCACAAGTGAAAAATAACAACGCGCAAGGTGAATATTACTTGCCGGATACGTTAGATATTTTGCGCCAATCTGGTCACCAAATCGGTGCACACACGTTGCATGATTTCACAGAATCACTGGGTGTTAATGATCGTGTGGCCTTAGCTGTTGCCAATCGGGTGATGCATGAACGGATTAATCATCGCTTAATGGTGGCGGGTGTCGAGTTAATTGATCCTGCTAACACTTATATTGATGCTGACGTGACCATCGGGGCAGATACAATTGTTGAAGGTGGTGTGACGATCTTAGGGCACACAACGATTGGTCACAATAATGTGATTACCCAAGGTTCACGGATTGAAGATAGTCAAATTGGCGACGACAACGTGATTACAGCGTCACATATTGAGTCGGCCGTTTTGGCAGATCGTACGACAATCGGACCTTATGCTCACCTACGACCAAAGGCTGAACTAGGTGATGCGGTTCACGTTGGTAACTTCGTGGAAGTTAAACAAGCCAAACTAGCGGCCAACACTAAGGCAGGTCACCTCACTTATATCGGGAATGCCGATGTTGGCGAATCAGTTAACATTGGTGCTGGTACCATTTTTGTGAATTATGATGGGGTGAATAAGTTTAACACCACAGTTGGTGATCGTGCCTTTATTGGGTCAAATACGAAGTTGGTGGCACCTGTGACAATTGCTGATGAAGCCATCACGGCTGCTGGCTCAACGATTACGGCGGATGTACCGACCCATGCTATGGGCATTGCCCGGGCGCGCCAAGTCAATAAAGCCGATTTCTGGGATCGCATGCCACATAAGTGAGCGGTGATCACACAAAAACGTCCTGGAGAATTGTGGTGACACAAGCCAGGACGTTTTTTATGTTAAAATATGAGTATTAAAATTCTGGGAGCAAAAATATGGAAATCACCGGTGAACGGGCATTAGAAAATATTACCGCATCACAAGCTTTCACTTTGGTCGTGGCACAGCCAGATCAGGACGATATTGCCTTAGATGCGCTATTTGAGGCGCTCGATACGCATATTGCTGATCCGAACTTTATCCATTTAGCCCTCACAATCAATGGTGGTATTGCAGCGGGTGGCACAACCTTAACGTTAGAAACGAATGTCATTAACTTGCCGCAACGTTATACGAATCAGCTCAAAAAATTAATCTGGCCAGAGAAACCAGATAACGATGTGAATCTTTATATGATTGTGGAAAATCCGCTGGTGAGCCAGTCACAGTTAAAAATTGCTTTGGCGAGTTCGGTGACAGCTTATCAAGATGATCCAGATAGTGTGAAAAGTAAAATTGCCCAATGGTTTACGGCACAACTGCAAGTGATTGTTGATCAGCAAGCTGTGGCCGCTGCAGAAATTACTGAGGACTAAGCCTGGTAAGTAATGCGACCGGTAATTCGTATTAATTGCTGGTTTTCTGATCGGCAAGTGAAATCTAGCATATGTGGCGCACTCGTATTTTTGACACCATCAAAATGCCCTAAATCGTAGGTATCAATCACATATTGGGCCAGTGCGTGTTTGGTATCGCCAGCAAAGTCGGGGACTAAAATATCTGACAAGCTGTGATGTGTTGGGTTTGCTTGTGTCATAATGATGTGTTTTTCAAGTTTCGTCAATTTAATCATAAGGGTATTATAACAGGTTATTTGTGTTGAAAATTTTCAATTTTTTTGAAAAAAGTGTTGACATTATGTTGATACTCTGGTATGATAATTATATGCGATGAGTCGAAGCGCTTGAAAAATTAGCGCCGAAGGCGGCCTGCTGTGTTAAATCATAAATCTCGGATAGATGCAGGTGTTAATGGTGGTTGTGGAACCCCATTTTCTCACCATGACTAACAGTGCTTGCACTGAGGTGACGCGACTTTGCTATTGGTGTCACCACCAATAGTCGCCCGTAAGAGCGAATCTTACATGCCAAACTAACACCTAACTTCGGTTAGGTGTTTTTTAGTGCTCTCAAATGATACATCGTATGATGTATCAGGGGGGGGGCGTGGTATGTTAGAACAATTTGAACAAGTGAAGGTTATTTTAAGTCGTGGAAAACGCTGGTTACTGCTTATCTTGATCATTGTGGGTAGCCTACTGTTGTTTTTTGCCAGTCGGTTGCCAATTGGCCATGACTCAGCAAGTAAGGCAATGCCAAGTCATGTATCAAACCATGCGGCTGATCAGAAACAAGTTGACCAAAAACAAGGTAACCGTGCTGAACATACTGAAACCAAAGTATTAATTGATATTAAAGGTGCGGTAAAACAGCCAGGTGTTTATGATGTCAGTCAACAACCACGACTACAAGCGGCAGTAGCTAAAGCTGGTGGTTTGACTGATCAAGCAGAAATATTAACGATCAATCTGGCACAAAAATTAACCGATGGTCAAATGGTTTATATTCCAACAAAAGGGGAGCATTTAAGTGAACAAGCGCCATCAGCATCGCAAGCGCAAAAAGATAAGGTTAATTTAAATACGGCCACGGTGGCTGAACTTCAAACGTTAGAAGGTATTGGTGAAAAGAAAGCTGAACAAATTATTGCCTATCGTGAAGCAAATGGTGGTTTTAAACAAATTTCAGACTTAAAAGCAGTTTCTGGAATTGGGGAAAAACGGTTTGAAACGTTAAAGGACAGCTTAACCGTCTGATGAAAAACCGCGATTTTCTGATTGTTAGTCTCAATATTGCAGCGATAAGTGGCTGTATTTATCGCTTGAGTGCGGTGACAATGACGTTGTGGCTGTTAGCGATGTTTATATTCTGGCGCCGTGTCAGTGTGTACCGCCTTGGGTTATTTATCGGTATTGGGTTACCTTTTTTGTGTTATTTCATGTGGGATGCGCAGATGTTAAGACAGCAAGCCAACAAAGAGACGTCAGCCATGACACACGTTTCTGGTCGGATTTTACCAGATGACATAACGGTTAATGGGGCAACGGTACGTGGGCAATGTCAACTTGATGACAGTGGCGAAACCGTTATTTTTTTCTATCAGGTCAAATCTGAGCAAGCAAAACAGCGCTGGCTAACTATTCGACAACCGGTTCATCTGACTGGTCAAGGCTCGATGAAACGTTTGCTGCCCGCAACCAATTTTAATCAATTTGATGCGCAAGACTTTTATGCTACGCAGCACATTACGCATCAAATCACATTATCACAGTGTACTGTAACCCAGTCCACAGCCCAATCAATCTGGCAAAAGTTGGCAGATCAACTGCACGGCTGGCACGCGCAAGGGATTGCTTCGGCGCAATGCTTACCCCAGCCATTAGGTGAATATGCCCAGGCGTTGATTATGGGCACAGCATCACGAACGCTTTATGAGCGCAATCCGGGTGTACAAACATTGGGGTTGATTCATCTCTTTAGTGTATCTGGCTTTCAAGTGACGTATCTTTTGGCCCTATTAGTGATCGTGTTGCGTCGTTTATGGTGTCCACAAGAGTTAACAGCGGTATTTGGAGCCGGTGTGTTATTGGCGTACTTTGTTTTTGCGGACGCACCAGGCATATTGGTGCGTGCCGTGATTGCGGGATTTTTTAGTCTGAGTCGCTTATTTGGGTACCGCGCCTTAGCACAACCGGTTGTCTGGTCGATGAGTTTACTTGGGAGTCTCCTTTACCAACCGGCAATTTTATTGACTTTAGGCGGGCAACTTTCTTTTGCGTTGACCTTTTGTCTCTTATTTACCCGACAGTTAACTTTTTGGCAAACGAATTTATGGCTCAGTATGGTCAGTTTTGTGTTAATCACGCCACAGCAATATACCTGGCATCTCCTGCAAACATTGGCTAATTGGGCCGCTATTCCGCTTTTTAGTCTTGTGATTGTGCCGTGTGTCTTGATTGGCTGGTTAGGGCAACCTTTAGTTGAGGTCGTGAGGTGTATGAACAGCGTGATTGCGTTTTTTGCACGGACGTTAGACGGTTTAGCGCAGTTACCTGGACAACTCATTATTGGGAAACTACCGTGGTGGCTGATTATCTGTCTCTTGATATTGGCTGTTGTGAGTTTTGTGACCCATAAAAAAATAGCCTATGTCATGCGCTGGGCGTGGGCTATTTTACTGGTGATGGGCATCATGAGTATGAAGTATCCGCTGCGTGGTGAATTTACAACATTTGATATTGGGCAAGGGGATGCCGCGTTACTTCGGACACCTGGTAATCGGGTGGTGACATTAATTGATACGGGCGGTGCGCCACAATTTAGGCAACAACAACCGTGGCAACAAGCGTCGGGGCAACGATCAGCTGGTGAAACAGTCATTGTCAACTATCTTCATAGTTTAAGTATTGGGCGTGTGGATTATTTGGTCTTGACCCATCATGATTTAGATCATATTGGTTACGCCAAAGTGATCTTACAAAAAATGGTGGTCAAATACGTGGTCGTACCAGCTGGTATGGCACAACAAACTGCTTTTCAACAAGAGATTCAACCATTTCTAGGACGTGCTAAAGTTGTTGAAGTTACCGCTGGCACAGCATTATCCCATTTTCCAGGTCAAATTTTACATCCATTTCACAGTGGTCATGCTGAAAATGACGATAGTATTGCGATATGGAGTCGGATTGGTGGTCAAAATATTTTGACGGCTGGTGATCTTGGTCAAGCTGGCGAGGCCGAACTTGTCGCACGATATCCCGATATGCGGGTTGATATGCTAAAGTTAGGCCATCATGGCTCAAAAACAGCGACTAATCCAGTGGCTATTAGCCATTGGCAACCGAAAATTGCCTTGATTTCTGCTGGTCGAGAAAATCGTTATCATCACCCGCATTTAGAAACATTAAAAACCATTCAAGAAAACGGGCTAACGATTTATAACACGCAAACAAATGGTATGATTAGATACAGTTATGTCGGAGAAAAAGGGCGTTTCGAGGTTAAATTTCCAAATGAATCTGCAACAATTACAACAACAAATACAAAATGATGCCTTAGCCAATTTTTATGTTGTCATCGGTGACGAACCGGCATTAAGTCAACGTGCCCATAGTGCGTTTAAAGCGCTCATTCAGCCAGAAGATGTCGAGATGAATTATAGTCAATTTGATTTGGCTGTTCAGGGTGTAGATGAGCTGCTTAATGACGCAATGTCGATGCCGTTTTTCGGTAATCGACGGGTGATTATTGTTCAAAATCCGGAATTTTTAACGGCCAAAGGGAAAATTTCAGATCACGACCAAAAAAGTTTACTACAGCTATTAGCACAGCCGGTGACTGAAAATATTGTGGTCTTTTTGATCAATGATTTAAAAATAGATAAACGCAAAAAAGTGACCAAAGCCATTTTACAAGCCGCAGAAACGGTTGATGTGCCTGCTTTGAATGAACAGCAAGCCCGGCAAGCGATCACCCAACAATTACAACAGCGTGCTTATCAAATTGATGCGGACGCGATGCAGGAACTTTTAGTTCGGACGAATGCCCAGTATTCAGCAATGCAAAATGAGCTACCTAAGTTGGTCGCTTATGCCACCCAGCATAAGCACATTTCTTTAGAAGCCGTCTCAGCACTGGTGCCCAAAACATTAACAGCGACGGTGTTTGATTTAGTTGATGCTGTGATGACACAACGTGTTAAACAGGCGTTGACAATTTATCGTGCCTTATTGCAGAATGGTGAGCCAGCGCTGCGGATTAATGCTGTCTTGACAGGACAATTTAGATTGTTATTACAGATTGCGGGGATGACGGGGACAGATCAAGATATTGGTAAGGCTCTAGGTGTGCATCCTTATCGTGTCAAACTGGCTAAAGGCATGCTCAAAAAATATGCGTTGCCGGCATTACGCGCTGGTTATCTGGGCATGGTGGCGATTGAAATTAAATTAAAATCAACCACACAAGATCCGGAAATGTTATTTGAACGATTTATCTTAAAAACAGCATAAAAAAAACACCTTGGAAATTTTCCAAGGTGTTTTTTGATTGATTACTTGACGTACTTTGCCAAACGTGACTTTTCACGTGAAGCCTTGTTCTTCTTGATCAAACCCTTTGAGTAGGCGTGGTCAATTGCAGAAGAAGCAGTCTTGTATAATTCTGCCAAATTGTCTTGACCGGCAGCAGCAGCTTTTTCAAAACGCTTAACAGCTGTACGGTAAGCACTGATTTGTGGTTCGTTACGATCGTGTTGCTTTTTCGTAAGACGAACACGTTGAATTGCTGATTCAATAACAGGCATATGTCTTTTCTCCTTAAATTTGATACGAGGTTTTCATGTAATCTAAAAAGATTAACGACGCAAACCTAAGCGTTGGATCAATTCACGATAACGTTGAATATCAGTGTTGCGGAGGTAACGTAGTAAGTTACGACGGCGACCGATCTTCTTCATCAAACCACGTTGTGAGTGGAAATCATGCTTGTGAGCTGCCATGTGTGCATTCAACTCGTTAATATCAGCAGTCAAAACTGCGATTTGTACTTCAGCTGAACCTGTATCGCCTTCGTGACGAGCATATTCTTTGATGATTTCGTTCTTACGTTCTTGTGTAAGGGCCATAATCATATCCACCTTTCTAAAATGTCGCCAATAACTGTGTAAAACGACGGTGAGACGTTAAACAAAGTGATTGGTCATGTTGTTTATACAACAAATTTAATTATACGCCTATATTATTAAAATGCAAGCGTAGGGAAAGCGTGAGTTATGGTAGAATAAATAAGTATATATGAAGTGTTGATTGTGCAGCGTATGCAAAGCATGACGCATGTTTAAAGGAGTAAGTAAATGTCTGAAACAACGATTTCAAAAGAAGAAGTTGCTCACGTGGCTAATTTGGCTAAATTAGCATTTGATGATGCTGAATTAGAACAATTTACAACACAATTGGGAGATATCTTAAATATTTTTGACACACTCGGAGAAGTAGATACAACAGATGTTGAACCAACTTATTCAGTGACAGAAAATGTCAATCATTTGCGCCAAGATGTGGCTGATAATTGGCATCAAAAGCAAGCCTTGTTAGATAATGCACCAGAATCTGCAGCCGGTTTGATTAAGGTGCCCGCAATTTTGGATGGCGAAGGAGAATAATCATGACTTTTAACTTTTTTGATAATGACTTAACCACGTTACATGACAAATTGGTTAAGCAAGACGTGACAGCGGTCGAATTGGTACAAGGGGCTTTGGATAATATCGCCAAAGTTGATGACAAACTTGAAGCCTTTATCATGACAAATCCGGAAGCAGCGTTAGCTCAAGCGCAAGTAGAGGATGACAAACAAGATTTCACGCAAACATTAGCTGGTATCCCATTTGCATTGAAGGATAACTTGGCAACGGAAGGCATTCAAACGACCGGTGCGTCACATATCTTAGAAGGTTTCAAGCCAGTCTATAATGCAACCGTTGTGGATAAGTTAAAGACTGTTGGGGCGGTCTCAGTTGGTAAGACCAACATGGACGAATTTGCCATGGGTGGCTCAACAGAAACGTCATACTATAAGACAACAACTAATGCATGGGATCAAACGAAAGTGCCAGGTGGTTCATCTGGTGGTTCAGCAGCTGCGGTTGCGGCTGGTTTGGTACCATTTGCTTTGGGATCAGATACTGGTGGATCAATCCGCCAACCAGCGGCGTTTAACGGGATTGTTGGCTTAAAGCCAACTTATGGTCGTGTATCACGTTGGGGCTTGTTTGCCATGGCGTCATCACTTGACCAAATCGGACCATTTACACGTACTGTGAAAGATAATGCGTTGGTCTTAAATGCCATCTCTGGTTTTGATGCGAAGGACTCAACGTCATCAGAACGTGAAGTGCCGGATTTCACAGCGCAATTAACGGGTGATGTCAAGGGCTTGAAAATTGCCGTACCAAAGGAATACTTTGGTGACGGGATTGATCCAAAGGTTGCTAGCACTGTTAAAGCAGCGATTGCCCAACTTGAGGCACTCGGTGCAACAGTGGATGAAGTCAGCTTGCCACATACAAAGTATGGTGTTGCGGCTTACTATATCATCATGTCTTCTGAAGCCTCATCTAACTTGCAACGTTATGATGGTGTGCGTTACGGCTTCCGTGCTGATGACGTGAAAAACTTGGAAGAACTTTACATTAAGACACGTTCAGAAGGCTTCGGGGATGAAGTCAAGCGTCGAATCATGCTTGGAACATTCTCACTGTCAGCTGGTGCGTATGATGCGTTCTTTAAGAAGGCAGCGAAAATTCGGACATTGTTAATTGAAGACTTTAACAAGGTCTTTGCCGATTACGATGTGATTGTTGGGCCAACGGCACCAACGGTCGCTTATGGTTTGGGCGAAGAAGTGGATGATCCAACAGCGATGTATTTGGCGGATGTCTTGACTATTCCAGTGAACTTGGCTGGGCTACCTGGAATGTCTGTCAATGCTGGTTTTGTTGATGGCCTACCGGTTGGCTTGCAAATTATTGGCCGACCATTTGATGAAGCAACAGTTTACCAGACTGGTTATGCCTTTGAACAAGCGAGTCGTTTGTTTGAACAAAAGCCAGCAATTGCAAAGGACATACTAAGCTAAGCGGGAGGAATAACGTTCACCTGATTAGCAGAGCAGATGAACGGATGACAATTATGGGAACAGGAAATTTTGAAACAACGATTGGTCTTGAAGTCCACGTTGAAATGCAGACAAACTCAAAGCTGATGTCACCATCACCAGTGCACTATGGTGATGAACCCAATGAAAACACCAACGTGATTGACTTTGGTTATCCAGGTGTTTTGCCAGTGGCCAACAAAGGGGCATTAGAATTTGGGATGCGGGCGGCTTTGGCACTCCATGCGACGATTTCACCATTTATTCGTTGGGATCGTAAGAATTACTTTTATCCGGATAATCCAAAGGCCTATCAGACAACCCAATCACAGACACCTTTGGGCACGAATGGTTACTTGGATGTGAAACTTGAAGACGGCAGTGTTAAGCGTGTTCGTATCAAGGAACTACACGTCGAAGAAGATGCTGGTAAAAATACTCACGGTACGGATGGCTATTCTTATGTCGATTTGAATCGTCAAGGTACACCTTTGATTGAAATTGTGTCAGAAGCAGACATTGCATCACCTGAAGAAGCGTATGCCTATTTGGAACAACTCCGCCAAACAATTTTGTTTACGGGTATCTCTGAAGCCAAGATGCAAGAAGGACAGATGCGTGCCGATGTCAACATTTCATTGCGGCCATATGGTTCTGATACTTATGGGACTAAAGTCGAAATGAAGAACATCAATTCATTCAACTACGTGCGTAACGCTTTGTACTTTGAAGAAAAGCGTCAAGCAGAAGTGTTGCGAGCTGGTGGTGTGATTCAACAAGAAACCCGACGTTATAACGAACCAACTAAGTCAACAATCTTGATGCGTGTCAAGGAAGGGGCCGACGATTACCGTTACTTCCCAGAACCTGATTTGGCACCAGTGGTGATTGACCAAGCTTGGATTGAAAAAGTAGCAGCTGAATTGCCAAAATCTGCGGCTGAACGGCAACATGATTATGTGACAAACTTGGGTATTGAACCTTATGATGCTGAAGTGTTGACGCAAACGTTGGCGATGGCCAATTTCTATGATGCGACAGTAGCAGCAGGCGCTGACGCTAAGCGTGCGGCGAACTACTTAATTGGTGATGTGAATGCTTACATGAACAAGCATCAAGTCGAATTGTCAGAAGCGCAATTAACCCCAGAACATTTGGCCGGTATGATTCGCTTGATTGAAGATGGGACCATTTCAACAAAGCAAGCTAAGCAAGTGTTTGAAGCGATTATGGTTGGTGAAGAACCAGAAGCATTTGCCAAGAAGCATGGTTTGGTTCAAATTAGTGATCCAGCTGTCCTATTGGAATGGATTACAACTGTGTTGGATGCTAACCCACAGTCAATTGAAGACTTTAAGGGTGGTAAAGACCGCGCAACAGGCTTCTTGATTGGGCAACTGATGAAGATGTCTAAGGGGCAAGCAAATCCAACTGTCATGAATAAACTATTATTGGAAGAGTTAGCCAAGCGTTAATTTCTAATAGTTAACTGACGATGATGGTCGTCAGTCATAACAGGCTTTTGCCTGTGTACATAAGTTTTTAAGAAAGGATTGTGTGAGCACGGCAACGTGTCAAGTAACGTGTTCCTAACACTTACGCACAAGCGAACATGAGAGCAAGAATTATCTACAACCCAACATCTGGGCGTGAGGCTATCAAACGTGAAATGTTGGATATTTTGCAAGTTTATGAATCAGCAGGGTATGAAACGTCAGCCTTTGCCACAACGCCAGAACCTATGTCAGCAGCCAAAGAAGCTAAGCGTGCGGCTGAGGCGGGGTTTGATTTAATTGTTGCGGCCGGTGGCGATGGGACGATTAATGAAGTGGTCAATGGTTTGGCGCCTTTAGAAAAGCGGCCGATGATGGCGGTGATTCCAGCGGGAACAACCAATGATTACGCCCGTGCGTTGAAGTTACCACGTGACGAACCTTTGGAAGCTGCGAAAGTGATTTTGCAGCATGAAACCATTAAGATGGATATTGGGGAAATTGATCAAGCTGGTCAGACCAAATATTTCATGAATATTGCCGCTTTGGGCACAATTAGTGAAGTGACTTACGCGGTTCCATCATTGATGAAGTCATTGTATGGTTACTTAGCCTATTTGGTAAAAGGGACAGAGCTCATTACCCGAATTAAGCCGGTTAATGCCCGCGTGACCTATGATGACGGTGAATATTCTGGTAAGATTTCAATGATTTTCTTAGCCCTAACCAATTCTGTTGGTGGGTTTGAGTCGATTGTACCGGATGCGAAGTTAGACGACGGTAAGTTCACGTTATTGATTATTAAAGAATCTAACTTGGGCCAAATTTTGCAAATGGTTGCCCAAATGTTAAATGGTGGCAAGCATGTGGATAATCCCCAAATGATCTATAAAAAGACCAATAAAGTTGAAATCACGCCATTAGACGATGATCAATTGAAGGTTAACCTGGATGGTGAATATGGCGGGGATGCGCCGATGTTATTCACAGATCTGCAACAACACATTGAGTTTGTGGCCAACCGTTCTGGCATGCCAGAAGCGGCCACTATTTCCGACAAAACAAAGCAACAGTTTATGGCGGACGTCGAAAAACTCGACGTTAAATAATGTGACATTAAAGTGCGTATCAAAAGGCGCAACAAGAAAGTGAGCGAAATGCTATGGCAAAAGCCAATCGGGTTTACCCCCAAAAAGCCCCTGTAACCAAGAACCAAGAAGTTGAAGGGGAAGTTGTTGACATTACTTATCAAGGCATGGGTGTGGTTAAAATTGATAACTTTCCCATCTTTGTTGTCGATGCGATTCCAGGAGAAATTGTGCGTCTGGGTATCACGAAAGTGCAAAAGAATTTTGCCTTTGGTCGTGTGATCAAGCGTCTGCAAGAGTCACCAAATCGCGTGCAAAATGCCAATCAAATTGCGATTACAACGGGAATTGCCCCGTTGGCAAATTTGAAATATGACGCACAACTTGAATTCAAGCAACGTCAAGTTGAACAATTATTTAAAAAAGTCAATATTGACGTTGATGTCAGCCCAACCATTGGGATGGCTGATCCGACCAAGTATCGTAACAAGGCCCAAGTGCCTGTGCAAGAAATCAATGGCCGCTTGGAAACTGGTTTTTATCGTCGTGGGTCACACAACTTAGTCCCTGTGGAAGACTTTTACATTCAAGATCCAAAGGTCGACGAAGCGGTGACGGTAACGCGGGATATCTTACGTGATCTTGGCTTATCAGCCTATGACGAAACAACTAAAAAAGGTGTTGTGCGCCATATTATGGCACGCCGCGGATACTATTCACACGAATTAATGGTCGTGATTGTGACCAACACCAAGCGTTTGCCACAAGCTGATGAAATTGCGACACGTTTGCAGGCAAAACTTCCTGAATTAAAGAGCTTTATCCACAACATTAACCATGATGATACCAATGTGATTATGGGACAATGGAATGAAACCATTTGGGGCGCTGATGATATCCACGACCAATTGATGGGCAAAGACTTTGTCATTGGACCGAACTCATTTTATCAAGTGAACCCACAAACAACTGCCACGTTATACACGTTGGCAGCTGAAAAAGCTGGTTTGAAACCAACGGATATTGCCGTTGATGCCTATTCTGGTATTGGAACCATCACGTTGTCAATTGCTGACAAGGTAAAGCATGTCTATGGTGTTGAAGTCGTTGAAAATGCAGTGGCCGATGCGGAACAGAATGCGCGCAACAACCAAATTGACAATGTGACTTTTGTCACGGCTGATGCCCCAGAACAAATGGTGGCTTGGGCAGCTGAGGGCTTGAAGCCTAATGTTGTCTTTGTAGATCCACCACGTAAAGGATTAACAGCGGAACTGATTTCCGCCGGAGCCGCTATGGCACCGGAAACATTTGTCTATATTAGCTGCAATCCAGCGACTTTGGCGCGTGATGCCGTCCAAATTTTAGCTGAAGGGTTTGAGATTGATGGCCCAGTCCAACCATTGGATCAATTCCCACAAACCACGCACGTGGAAACCATCACGGTTTTCAAGCGTGTTAAAGCATAAGCAAATATGTTTTAAAAAAGTAGGTTAATGTTTGACAAATATAACCGAACTCTGTATTATATATTAGGGCTCCCATTTATTGGGACAGACGTTAAAAGCTCCCAAGTTCAACTTGGGGGCTTTTCTATTTTATTTTTACCCCCTGAATCGTTGCAAGCGCCTAGCGCTATATCATGAGGAGGCATCATGGCAGATAAACAAGTAAAGTACATTTTCGTCACAGGTGGTGTTGTGTCATCTTTGGGGAAGGGTATTGTCGCGGCATCACTTGGCCGCTTATTGAAGAATCGTGGGTTGAAATTAGCGATTCAAAAGTTGGACCCATACATCAACATTGATCCAGGGACAATGTCACCTTACCAACACGGTGAAACCTTTGTGACGGGTGATGGTCTTGAAACTGATTTGGACATGGGTCACTATGAACGTTTCATGGATATTAACACGAACATGTATTCAAACGTGACGACAGGCCGTATTTACTCAGAAGTATTGGCTAAGGAACGTCGCGGTGACTATAATGGTGGGACAGTGCAAGTCATTCCGCACATTACCGATGCCATTAAAGATAAGATGAAAAAAGCTGCGGAATCAACAGACGCTGATGTGGTGATTGTTGAAGTTGGTGGCACAGTTGGTGATATTGAAAGTTTGCCATTTATCGAAGCTTTGCGTCAAATGAAGTCAGATCTTGGTAACGATAACGTCTTTTACATTCACACGAGCTTGATTGTTTACTTAACAGCAGCTGGTGAAGCCAAAACTAAGCCAACGCAACATTCTGTGGCGCAGTTGCGGTCATTGGGTATTCAACCTGATATGATCGTCTTGCGTACTTCTGAACCACTAGAAGATAGCTTGAAGCAAAAGATTTCAACCTTTACGGATGTTAATGCGAATGCCGTGATTGAATCACGTGACGTGGAATCATTGTATGACATTCCAATGAACTTGCAAGCACAAGGCATGGATGACGTCGTTTTGGAAAAGTTGAAGATTGACGCGCCAAAGGCTGACATGACAGCTTGGACAGCGATGGTTGATCACATCAAGCACCCAAAGAAAACAGTCAACATTGCCTTAGTTGGTAAGTATACGGATTTGCCAGATGCGTATATTTCAGTTAATGAAGCCTTAAAGCATGCGGGTTACGCCCAAGATGCTGAAGTGAACATTAACCACATTAAGTCAGAAACTGTGACAGCTGAAAACGTGCAAGAATTGTTAGCTGATGCCGATGGCGTGATGGTACCTGGTGGCTTTGGTGCCCGTGGGACTGAAGGTAAAATTCAAGCGATTCGCTTTGCTCGTGAAACAAACACGCCGTTCTTGGGGGTTTGCTTGGGGATGCAGTTGGCTTCCGTTGAATTTGCACGTCACGTTCTAGGCTATGAAGATGCGAACTCAACCGAACTTAATCCAGAAACGCAAGCACCAATTATTGATTTGATGAAGGATCAAGAAAACGTGGAAAATCTTGGTGGCACATTGCGTTTGGGTCTTTACCCAGCGATGTTAAAGCAAGGCACATTAACAGCCAAGGCTTATGGCGATGTTGAAGAAGTTGAACAACGTCACCGTCACCGTTATGAATTTAACACAAAGTTCCGTGACGAATTTGAAAAGGCTGGTATGGTCTTTGCGGCAACATCACCAGACAATCGTTTGATGGAAGTGATTGAATATCCAAAGAATGATTTCTTCGTTGCAGCACAGTACCATCCAGAATTCCTCTCACGTCCGGATCGTCCAGAAGGTTTGTACCATGACTTTATTGGTGCAGCCTTACAACATGAAGCATAATTAAAATGAGAAACACGCGAACGCGTGTTTTTATTTTCGACCAAAATGCTTGCGTGGCTTGGTATAATAAAACTATGTTAGCAAATCCATCACAACACATTGAACAAAAACTCGCGTTACTGCCAGCAGAACCTGGGTCATATCAAATGAAAGACCAGAGCGGCAAAATTATCTACGTGGGGAAGGCCAAAAACCTTAAAAACCGCGTCCGGTCTTACTTTAAGCAAGATCATACAGGTAAGACCGCTGAATTGGTCCAAAATATTGTGGATTTTGATTATATCGTGACGAATTCTGACAAAGAAGCTTTTTTGTTGGAAAATGAGTTAATCAAGAAATACAAGCCGTACTACAACATTCGATTGAAATATGGCACGGGCTATCCGTACATTAAAATTACTAAAGAACGTGATCCCAAAATGGCCATGGTTAACGAAGTTAAAAAAGACGGTGGGTTTTATTTTGGCCCCTATCCTAACGTGTTTGCAGCTCAAGAAACGTTGCGCTTTTTGGAAAAAAACTATCCCTTGCGCCGCTGTAACGGCTTTCAGGGCCGACCTTGCCTGTATTATAATATGGGGCAATGTTTGGGCGCTTGTTGGCATGAAGTACCAGAGGCAGAATACGCAGCCCAAGTTGACCAGATTAAGCGTTTTTTGGATGGGGATACGGCTGCCGTTAAAAAGGCCATTGCTGAGAAAATGACAGCCGCAGCAGAGGCGTTAGCTTTTGAACAAGCAGCTGACTTACGCGATCAATTGAAATATATTGACGAAACGGTTGAAAGTCAGCGGGTTTTGTCTAAGGATACCACGCCACGCGATCTGTTCAACTACTATCTTGATAAAGGTTGGATGACCGTTGAGGTCTTTTTCCTCAGACAGGCACGGCTTATCCGTCAATTTAAACAAACGTTTTCCGTGGTTGGCTCAGCTGATGAAGAAGTGATGAACTTTATTCAACAATTTTATGCCCAACGTAACATTCAAAAGCCCAATGAGATACTAGTACCAAAAGGTATTGATATTACGGCACTTGCTGAAGCATTGGGCGTCCCCGTTCGGATCCCGGTGCGGGGTGAAAAGCGTGATTTGCTAGATTTAGCGCAAAAAAATGCCCGCATTGCGCTAGAAGAAAAATTCCGCTTGATGCAACTTAATGAAAAGAAAACCACGGGTGCCATGCGCGAGATTACTGATGCCTTGCATATTCCCATGGGCCATCGGATTGAAGCTTTTGACCACTCACATACCCAAGGGGTTGAAATTGTGAGTGCGATGGTGGTGTTTGAAGATGGCGTGCCAAATAAGGACCTCTACCGAAAGTATAAAATTAAGTCTGTTGATCATGCGGATGAGTGGGCGGAAACGCAAGAAGTCATTCGTCGGCGGTATTCCCGTTTGTTAAAGGAAGGTGGCGAGATGCCTGATTTGATTTTAATGGATGGGGGCGAGATTCAGCTCAATGCCGCTAAAGAAGTACTGGTGGATGAATTGGGTCTCACGCACGTTCCAATTGCGGCCATGGTGAAAAATGATAAGCACAAGACTGCTGATCTCATTGATGGGCACACTGGTGAAATTGTGACCTTTGACAAACAATCAGAAGGATTCTTCTTAATTCAGCGGGTACAAGAAGAGGTGCACCGTTTTGCCGTCAGTTTCCATCGACAGTTACGCAGTAAAAACACGTTGGCATCGCGGCTTGATAGGATTGATGGTGTCGGGCCTAAGACCCGACAAAAACTTTTGCGTGAATTTGGGTCGCTACCAAAAATTGCCGCGGCTTCAATCGCCGACCTACAGGCTATTGGTATTAATGAAAAATTGGCACGAGTCATTAACCTCAGTTTGCAGTCGGGCGCTTGAGTCACGGCATAATAGTCGCATGAAGTTGTTTTTTATGGTAAACTAGAGTATTAAAATATCGCAAGCTTACCTCGGTAAGCAGACAAGGAGAAGGGGGGCGCAGCGACACGCACGAATCAGGCTTTTGCAGCTGGAAGATCGTGCGTGAGGCAACAAGTTGCGCGCAATCAAACTATGGCATTCGTAGATCAAGCAGAAATTGAAGTAAAAGCCGGTAAAGGGGGAGACGGTATTGTGTCTTTCCGTCACGAAAAGTTCGTCGCAATGGGCGGGCCTTTTGGTGGTGATGGTGGGCATGGTGGCTCAATCATTTTGAAAGTCGATGAAGGGTTACGTACGCTGATGGACTTCCGTTATAACCGACATTTTAAAGCACAACCAGGTGGTAATGGTGGCACAAAGGGGATGACAGGTGCGTCATCCGATGATCGCTATATTAAAGTACCACAAGGCACAATCGTGAAAGACGCCGATACAGGTGAAGTTTTGGGCGATATGCTTGAAAACGGACAAGAACTGGTTGTTGCCAAGGGTGGTCGTGGTGGCCGTGGGAATATTCATTTTGCCACCCCAGCCAACCCCGCACCGGAATTATCAGAAAACGGTGAACCAGGTGAAATTCGGAATTTGAAGCTCGAATTAAGAGTTTTGGCAGATGTTGGGCTAGTTGGTTTCCCATCAGCGGGTAAGTCAACGTTGCTTTCTGTGGTGTCAAATGCGAAGCCAAAAGTGGCCGCATATCACTTTACGACGTTAGCCCCCAACATTGGGATGGTTCGTTTGCCAGATGAACGTGACTTTGTCATGGCGGACTTACCAGGATTGATTGAAGGTGCAGCTCAAGGTGTTGGGTTAGGTTTCCAATTCTTACGTCACGTTGAACGGACGAAGGTCATCTTGCACTTGGTTGACATGTCAGGGATTGAAGGCACGGATCCGTATACGCAATACCGTAAGATTCTTGACGAATTACAACAATATGATGAAACCATTTTGGCACGACCACACATTATTGTGCCAACTAAAATGGATATGCCGGATTCAGCCGACAATTTGGTAAAATTCCGGGAACAAGTAGCTGCTGATTCAGGCTTACCAACCCAACCAAAGATTATGCCAATCTCAGCTTTGACGCGTGATGGCGTCCAGGAGTTGATGCGTGTCACGGCCGATACTTTGGCGACTGCACCAGCCCCAGAAAGTTATCGGCCAGTCGTTGAAGCCACACCGACTGAAAAGACGTATGAATTTAAGCCAGAAAAGCATGACTTTACAATTGAATGGGATGAAGATTCTGAGCAATGGGTTGTCGGTGGTGCTGAAGTTGAAAAGTTGTTCTTGATGACCAACATTCAGCGTGATGCCACGATTATGCGTTTTGGTCGCCAATTGCGTCACATGGGTGTCGATGATGCCTTACGTGCTGCTGGGGCCAAAGATGGGGATGATGTCCGCATCAATAACTCAGACTTTGTCTTTGAATTTAGTGATTAAACGTAAAAGTTATCCAATTCGGATAACTTTTTTATTTGGTCTAATTATGAGTTTGTGAAGGAAAGAACACTGATATAGCGATGAATTTCACAAAGTTTTTTTGACCATAACCAGCTAAAAAGTGCTATGATAGGCTTATTGAAAAAAATGGAGGAATGGGTAGTTAATGACCGGCTTGTCTTGCTTAAGTGTCGGTCAGCGCGTTAACTACCCTTGATATCAAATGTCAGATCAAAAGTACGGTGCAGATATTGTTGCAGATAGCTTGACGAACCATGGGATTGATTTGGTTTTCGGGATTCCCGGTGCCAAGATTGATCGTCTCTTTACGACGTTGGAACATCCAGCCCCTGGTCAAAAAGTGCCAAAATTAATTGTGACACGTCACGAACAAAATGCGGTCTTTATGGCACAAGCTTTTGCGCGTATTACCGGTAAGCCAGGTGTCACGATTGTCACATCAGGTCCTGGTGTGGGTAACTTGGTGAGTGGTTTGATGACAGCAAGTGCTGAAAGTGACCCTGTAGTTGCGATTGGTGGTCAAGTACCACGTAAAGACTTGTATCGTTTGACGCACCAATCAACGAATTCAGTGGCACTGTTTGCCCCAATTACGAATTATAGTTCAGAAATTCAAGATCCCAATAACATTTCAGAAATTATCGCGAACGCTTTTGCGGCTGCTAATGGCGCTAAAAAAGGGGCAGCCTTTGTTTCATTGCCACAAGATGTGGATGATGCACCCGTGTCAGTTGAAGCTTTGCCACCAATGCCTTATGCCAAGCAAGGGGCAGCAGCCTTAGCTGATTTGGATTGGTTAGCTGAACAAATCAAGCAAGCTAAGTTACCAGTTTTGTTGGTTGGCGCGCGTGGTTCTGACGATGATACGGTTGCCGCTTTGCACAAGTTGTTGAAGCAAACGACATTGCCAGTCGTAGAAACATTCCAAGGTTCAGGCGTTATTTCTCGTGAATTGGAACCAGAAACATTCTTTGGCCGTATTGGCTTCTTCCGTAACCAAACAGGGGACAAGTTGTTGAAGCAATCTGACTTGGTCATCACGGTTGGTTATGATGCGATTGAATACGAACCACGTAACTGGAATAAAGAAAATGATTTAAACATTGTGGCGTTGGATACAACACCAGTCCAAATCGACAATAACTTTGTGCCAAAGCGTCAACTTGTGGGTGACTTGGGTCAAAGCTTAGACTTATTAACAGAACGTGTGGGTGGTTATGAATTACCTGTGGATAGTCAAGCCGTTTTGAAGACATTGAAGGCGGATTTGCGCGCGTCAGACGAACCAACTTACACGCCAGCGCAAGGTCATTTGAACCACCCATTAAACATCATCAAAGCGATTCAAGCGCATGTGACGGATGATATGACTGTGGCAACTGATATTGGCTCACACTACATCTGGATGGCGCGTCACTTCAAGTCATACGTTGCCCGTCACTTCTTGATTTCAAATGGCATGCAAACGCTTGGTGTTGGTTTGCCATGGGCAATGACAGCAGCGATGTTGCGTCCAAATGCCAAGGCAGTGTCGGTTTCTGGTGATGGTGGTTTCTTCTTCTCATCAATGGAATTAGAAACTGCTGTTCGTTTGAAGTTGAACACCGTGCATATTGTGTGGAATGACAACGCCCACTATGACATGGTCAAGTTCCAAGAAGAAATGAAGTATGACGGTCGCTCAGCCGGTGTTGATTTTGGTAACATCGACTTGGTAAAGTATGCTGAAAGTTTTGGTGCCAAGGGGCTACGTGTCAACACACCAGATGAATTGAATGCGGTACTTGATGAAGCCTTTACATCTGAAGGCCCAGTAGTGGTGGACATCCCAGTTGACTACTCACATAACTTTGAATTAGGGTCACAAATGATTGATGCCCAAGGCTAAACGAATCGTATTTAGCGGGTTGACCATTTATTAAAAATTGATATAATAGTATTGTAAACGCTTTCATCGTTTGCGATTATTCAGTTCGCCGAGAAGTTCTGAATCTCAAACTTGTTTCCTGAGAAACAAGTTTTTTTATTGGGATAGGCTACCGTAAAGATTGACAAAAAAAGACTGAACACCAATACAGTGTTCAGTCTTTTTATTAATTAGTGGTAAATTCTGTTGCTAAAATGCCCATCATCATACTGTCATGATATTGACCTTCGGCAAAGAAGTGTTCGCGTAAAATACCTTCTTCTTTGAAACCAACCTTCTTGTAGATGTGGATGGCTGCGGCATTATCTACATCAACGTACAGATAGACCTTGTGCATGTTCAACACTTGGAAAGCATATTCAACGCCCGCACGAATAGCTGCTTGCGCAAAGCCAAGGCCTTGATGGTCGGGGTGAATAATAATTTGAATTTCTGTATGTCGATGTAACATGTCGATATACATTAACTCGACGACGCCGATAAATTGGTCGTCATCTTCCACAACAAACCGACGCTCAGTCTGATCTAGGATATGGCGTTCATAGAGCAGTTGCAGTTCTTCAAATGATGTATAAGCTTCTTGAAACCACAGCGCCATGACTTTTCGGGAGTTTTCCTGTTGATAAATATAAGGTAAATCCCTTTTTTCCAACGGTCTAATTTTCATGATGAGGTCCTTTCAGTTGGTCGATAACGCCTTAAACAGCGACCGGTGCCTTAATTGGAGCTTCACTTTCATAATCAAGCACCTTAATGTCATCCATGGTGTAATCAAAAATAGATTTAACATCCGGATTTAACCATAACTTTGGTAGCGGGTGCATCGGACGTGAGAGTTGTTCTGTGATTTGATCTACGTGGTTATTATAAATGTGTGTGTCACCAATCGTATGAACAAAGTCACCCACTTCATAACCGGTTTGTGCGGCCATCATATGCAGCAAAAGTGAATATGACGCAATGTTGAACGGCACACCCAAGAAGAAATCACCCGAACGTTGATACAACTGAAGGCTTAATTTGCCATCAGCGACATAGAATTGACTTAAGACGTGGCATGAAGGCAAGGGGGCTTGCGGTGTTGTATCAGCATTCCAGGCTGTCAAAATAAGGCGACGAGAGTCAGGCGTTGTTTTAATCTCTTCAACTAAACGCGCAACTTGATCAACGGTCTCGGCACCAGCTGTCACACTGCTCGTTTCCCAACCACGCCAGAGCTTGCCATAGACGTCACCTACGTAACCAAATTTTTCCATGAACGCATCGTCGTTTAAAATCTTGTCGACAAAAATCGCTTTTTGCGTTTGATAGACGGCTGCAAATTCAGGGTCAGTTTCTGCGCGATGACCAAAGTTGGTCATATCAGGGCCGGTGTAATCGTTTGATTCTACCCAATTTTTAAAGGCCCATTCGTCCCAAATATGGTTGTTATGTTGTAGTAGGAAACGAATGTTGTTATCACCGCGCAAAAACCAGAGTAGCTCGGATTTGATTAACCCAAAGAAAACTTTCTTGGTTGTGAGAAGGGGGAAGCCTTCTTGTAAGTCAAAGCGCATTTGCGTACCAAAGAGGGAGTGCGTCCCCGTTCCGGTACGGTCGCCTTTGAGGTTACCTTCAGCTAATATTTTTTGTGCTAAATCAAGGTATTGCTGTTCATTTTTTGACATCGTATTGATCGCGTAACAAGCACGTTACGCGGTTCCTTTCTCAAAATCATCTATCTTAAATATTAACGAATTTTACCGTGGTTGGCAAGTTTGTTCGTATCTGAGAAAATCGTGATTCGCTTGATGTGACGGGCTTTTGGGCAAAGGTGAGTTGGCTATTTTGCTATTAAAACAGTGACTTCATGACTTAAGTTAGATTATGATAAGTATTTCGAG
>NZ_CBDKZH010000002.1:24821-41529 GCF_965300815.1 Leuconostoc sp. | reverse complement strand
CTTCATCCATCACCGCGCCCAACACGCCAATCACGGTTTGCGCCATAAAAATTGACTTCGGTAGTTGGGTCACATACGACATGGTCTCAAAATGTACCCCTTTGCCATGTGTCACGGCTAATACGGCAAATAAAATGAGCATGGTTAAGCCGGTCGTCACCACTGTTGCCAGCAATGTTAACGTCATTTGTAGTGTTTTCCCAAGCACTAAGGCCAAACTGGCAATGGCTAAGCCCAATGCGAGCACACTAAAGACCAACAAGACGTTCGCATTTTTATCATGGATATCAACATGAATGGCCACACCGAACAACACAACATTTAACACTAGACTTAACAACAACCAACTCGTGGCGCGCCAACGACTATAAATCACCAGCAGCCCAATAAATAAGGTGCCCAAAGCCCCTATCAAGGCATCACGTTTCAAAGATAAAATGTGGATATTGCCACCAACATTTTCTAACAGCAATTGATCCCCGACACGATAGCGATTCGTGATGACTTGCGAATCAGCGTACGTATTCGTGAGCTTGATGGTTTGGTTGCGGTTCAAGATCTCAACCGTTAAGTGTTGCGTCATCATCGTATCGCTATTATTGTGTTCATCAGTGGTGGCCTGGGTCACTTTTTCCGTCATTTGGGTGACTTGCCCAACTGGTCCCTGATATAAAAACGCATCATGCCGCAGGAAAAACCATACACCTACAATGGCGAGCAACACGATGCCGTATTCTTTTGCTGACTGTCGTAACATTATCTTTCTAACCGTCTATTTTTCCCAGTGACTGGCACCAATCGTGTTAAGAATTGAATCCGTTGCATCAATCGTGCCGCTTTACCAGGATCACGATCATCACGCGTTTCCGCCAAATAAGCCCTCAGTTCAGCCATATCAAAATTCGAGGTGATAAACGTGGTGAGTTCATTTTGCATCCGATATTCTAGAATTACACCTAAAATATCATCACGAATCCACATGCTGAGGTTTTCCGCACCGAGATCATCAATGATCAACACCGTCGCTGTTTTAGCCTGGTTAAGTAGCCGTTCCCGTGCCGCATTATCCTTGCCAATCGTGTTCTTCAAATCGACTGCAAATGATGGAAAATGCATCAACATCACATCGATATTGTTAGCCGCTAATGCGTTAGCCAACGCCCCCATCAGATAGGTTTTTCCCACCCCAAAATCGCCATACAAATACAAACCTTGGACATAGTCGTCTTGATGTGCCAGCAATTTAGGCAAGATATCTACAATTGCTGTAATCACTTCAGCCCGGCCAGGATCCGTGGCAATCGTTTGCAAATCAGCGTGACGAATGGCTTTGGGCATTTTATAGGCCGTTAAGCGCTCTGCTTGCATCCGCTGTTGCGCTGTTTTTTCATTGGCCACATAACGGACATGCGGATAGCCTTTTTCAATCTCTAATTGTGGATAATAGCCTGGATAAAGCGCTTTTTCCCCACGTGCGATGCGTTGTTTTTGTTGCACAAATTCATACAAATCCATCATTTTCAGTTGAAAAGCATCGGCCCGCAACGCATCTTGATGCTCAGCCAAAAATTGCCGCACATCCGCATCATCTGCAATCTTTTGGACAATATCAGCCAACTTGGTGTCTTCAATTTTAGGATACTTTTGTTGAAACTGTTTGAGTACTTCAGATAAATTTTGCATATTAATTCTTCGTCTTTATATTCTTTAATTTAGCCAATGCGGCCGCCACATCATCGGTGCTGACTGAGGGGTTGGCTGTCGTATCGGCGGCTGAAGTGATTGTGCTTGGTGCTTGCTTGACAAATTTTGGCGTCGTCTTTTGCGGCTTTTGTTGGCGACTAAAGCGCTTTTCTTGACGTGCTTGATTAGCTTGCTGATGTTGTTGAATTTGAATCAACGCTTTCTCTGGTGAATCAACCTGATTTTGTGTCCAAGAATCCGCAATCGTCGTCACTAAGGCTGGCTTGAGGTTATCATTTTGCAACCCAATCAACACATAATGGACCAAAATATTGACCACGGCAACTGGCAAAACGCTTCGGGCAATCAAATAATCAACAACATCGCGTTCATTTTTCAGGACAAGCCCATTTTTAAGCGTTGTTTTCACATAGGCCAAAAATTCCTGTGCTGGGGTGTCGCGCGCAATGGCAATCAAAGCGCGCGCCTCGGCATTTTTAATTTCCGGTACCGTTGACGCAGTTGCGACCAACTTGTCTGCTGATTGCGGCCGTGGCGCCGTTTGTTGCCGCAGTAAGCGCTGGACTTCTTGGGTGTTAATTTCATGTGTATCCAGTGTCACACTTTGGTTCACAATCCCGGCTAATGTTACTTCGTCCACACCATACGTCAAATGCATCGCCACTAAGAAATTCCGCTGCTGTTGCAAATGCGGCGCTGCCACGCCCCGTACCATATCGGCAAATGTCTCAAACGCAAACGTCACTGGTTCGGCACGCACAACAGGTTCTTGATAAGCGAGTGGTGTGGTTGGCACGCTCACATCGTTTTGATTTTGAAAAACTTGTAAGAAACGTGCGGAAATGTCTTCGCCGGCCAACGTCGTTTGCCCTTGCACATCGTAGCGATTTTGTAACGTGAGATAACGCTCTTCACCAACAAATTTGTACAGTAAACCGGCCAACAGCTGTTCTTTAAAGAATTTGTCTGCCGTCAAAGGCGTCAATAACCGGTACCCATAGACTTCACCAAGTGCGTCACGTTGATACAAAGTTTTAATTAATCCTGCTGCTTCAAGACGTCGTCTAAATTTAACAAAGTTGGGCAAGCTAATATTCAGACTATCAATGATAAAATTATGGTCTTGCCGCGTCACCTGTTCTTGGGCAAAGGGTAATTCATTGACCAATAAATGATACAAGGCGTAACTTGTCGCACCGATGAAGGGTAAATACAAGTTAAAAACCCGCGACAAATCATCAGCGGTAATCAAATGATCACTCTGAACGAAAACCCCTGCTGATGCATGAAATTCAATTGTCTCATTAGTTGGCGTCATATTTTGGTGCAAGTTCCTTTAATTCAGTAATGAGTGTTTGGACCTGAGTCGTTAGTTGGGCTTGATCCCCATTATTATCAATCACGTAGTCAGCTTGAGCAACTTTCTCAGCCAACGGCATTTGTGACTGCATCCGAGCCTGCGCTTGTTGGACATCTAGCTGATCACGTGCTTGCAACCGCGCTAATTGCACGGCTTCATCTACGGTGACAACGACAATTTTATCGACACGATTTTCTTGATGATAACCACGTTCAAACAACAGCGGTACATCTAAAATGAGAATCGGGGTGTGTTGTTGCCGCCAAAAGTTGATTTTATCTGACATAGCAGAACTAATAGCGGGTTGAATAATACGATTTAACCGGGCTAGTTCCGCCGGATTGTTGAAAACCCGTTCACCGAGTAGCTGACGGTTAAGCACCCCATTATCAATAATGCCAGGCCCAAACGCAAGTTTTAGCGCTTCTAACGTATGTGTCCCTGGTTCAACAACTTCCCGTGCCACAATATCAGCATCAACAACGGGAAAGCCTGCCGCGCGTAACTGCGCACTCACTGTTGATTTGCCAGTGGCAATCCCACCTGTAAGACCGACAATCAACATTATTGTTCACCACGCTTAGCTAATGCCATGGTAAACAAATGACGTGAATAAGCGACTCGCGTAGCATTCAAATAAGGCACAACGTAAATATAGGCCAAACCAACCGTCAAAATACCAAGTAAGTGCCAACCAATGAAACTTAATTCAAGCAGAAACAGTTCCCACTTACGGCCATTCATGACACGGCGACTAATCGTGATATAATCTGTCAACTGGCGTTGGCGTGTCCCATTTTCAAGATCAATCTTATACGCAAAATACGTTTGCGAATAAGAGAATAATTTAATGATACCGGGAATCACAAAGAGTAACGTCCACAAAAAGAGCAAAACACTTTGTACAATCGTTAGCAAAAACGAGTGAAACACATTACCACGACGAAAAATTTGGAACGTCTCTTTGAGCGTTGGCTGTGACAATGGCTTTTCAAACCAATCAATCAATGTCCAACTGGTGGTCCAAATAAACATCATCTCAATCGCACTACTTAAAATATTTTCAATCGCATCATTAATTTGTGACACCGCCGAAGCGTTATCTGCCACTTGTGGCGAAGGCGCCGTTGCAAAGCCCCAGAAAGCATAGGCCGCTAAACTCATCATGTAAACAGATACGACGCTTAAAATAATTGGGATAATATTGATTTTAATGGCCGTACGATAGCGACCACGGTAAAGGGCCCGTGCTTCACGCTTAACTTCACGAATACTAATTGGTTCTGTTGAATTCATTATTTCTCCTATGTCGTTGGTTCTTGTTTAATTTGACAAACTGGGCAAAAAGTCGTGCCACGTTGACCGACTTTAATTTTAACTAACGGGGTGCCACAGCGCAGGCACGGCTGATCAACGCGGCCATAAGCCTGCAATTCATTTTGAAATTGCCCAACTTCGCCAAAAACATTACTAAAACTATGGACCGTTGTGCCATGATGTGCGATGGCGCGTGCCATCTCTGAAATGATATTTTGCCGTAAGGTCGCTAATTGCATTTCCGACAACAAGTTGGCTGGTGTTTCTGGATGAATCTTACTTTGCCATAAGACCTCATCGGCATAAATATTGCCAATACCAGCAATTTGCGTTTGATCCAACAAAAACGATTTCACTGGTTTTTTGGAACGGGCAAATTTTGCTACCATATCTGCTAAGGTCAGGTCTTGCGCTGTTGGTTCAGGACCAAGCTTGCCCAAAGCCGGCACAGCCAGCGTTTCCTGATTGGTTGTCGCTAGCACCATACGCCCAAACCGGCGCGTATCATTATAGAACAACACCCGCTCATCAGCGAGTTCAAAAATAATTTCCGTATGCTTATGTGGGGTTGCATCAATCGGTTCAACCGAATATTGCCCTTCCATACGCAGATGCGAGACAATGGTATGCCCATTTGATAACCGCAAGAGTAAATATTTCCCGCGGCGATCAATCGCCGTAAAATGCGCATTGCGTACTCCTGTGATAAAGGCTTGTGAATCACCGGTAATGACCTTTGGATAAGGTAACTTCACTTGGGTAATTTGACTACCAATAATTAATTTTTCTAAGCCACGACGGACCGTTTCAACTTCTGGTAACTCTGGCATACACACCTCTTAACACTTATCTATCAGCTTTTATCATTCAAATGACTGGGTTTAAACCACTTTTTGCGATTCAAACCAATCGCCATGCGTAATACTAATTTTAACACATCCCATGAGGGATAAATGATATCCAATCAAAAAAGCTGGGGCATCAACAGATACCCCAACTTATGTTGACTGATAAATTTATGCCAATTCGGCAATGGTAGCGCCATCACCACCAGCATTCGCGTTAGCAAAACGGAAGGATTTGACGCGGCGATCTGACCGTAAGAACTCTGTCACACCCTTACGCAACGCCCCTGTCCCTTTGCCGTGAATGATTTCTACCGCACCTAAATTCGCCAATACGGCTTGATCAAGGTAACGATCCAACTCCGCCAAAGCGGCTTCATAGCGTACACCACGCAAGTCCAAGCTTGATCGGGCTGACACACGAGCTGAACCACCCGCTGTCGTAGTTTTGACAATTTTTTGTTGTTTTTTCTTTTGTTTCGTTTTTTGGGCCTTAGTCGTGGCTTCCGTCTTCACAATATCGTCTTCATCAACCAGCATCTTCAAGATGCCCATCTCAACTTCCCATTGACCGTTACTGTGTCGCTTCACCAACGTTCCCTGTTGTCCATAAGATTGCACGACAATCTCATCGCCAGCAGCCAATTGCTTGGCGCGCTTAGCCTTTTGCAACACCTTATTTTTTTCCAAACTATCATTTTGGCGGAGTTTATCCAACGCCGCTTTTTTAGCTTGCAAGGCTTGTTCACTCAACTTACCGGTCTGCTGACCAGCATTCAAACGCTCCTTACGAATCTCTGAAATGAGTTGTTCGGCTTGCTTTTTCGTCGCGGCCACAATATGGTTGGCTTCATTTTTAGCATCAAGCACAATCCGTGCACGATCACGTTCTAGCTGTGCCTCTTTGGCAACCAAAGCTTCCGCTTGCTCAGCTGTTGCTTTCAGCTGCATCGTCAGCTCAGCATCATGCTGTTTAACCGCCTCACGTTGTGCGACCAAATCAGCAATCATTTGATTCAAATCCTGATCAGATTCATCCGTTAAGGCCGTCGCTGCCCCAATCACATCATCCCCAAAGCCTAACCGCTTAGCAATCGCTAAGGCATTTGATTGTCCTGGTACGCCCATCAAGAATTGATAAGTTGGCTTCAACGTTTCCACATCAAAGACCATTGAAGCGTTCAGTGTTTCTGGCCGGTTATAACCATAGAGTTTTAATTCTGGATAATGTGTTGTCGCAATCACATAGGCACCCAAACTTGCCACTTTATCCAAAATGGCAATAGCCAATGCGGCACCTTCGGCCGGATCAGTGCCTGCCCCTAATTCATCAAAAATCACCAGCGAGCGATCATCAATGCGTTCTAACATGGACACAATGTTGGCCATATGTGAACTAAATGTGGATAAACTCTGTTCAATTGACTGTTCATCCCCAATATCGGCAAAGACTTCGTGGAAAACGCCCACTGTTGATGGTCGCTTCGTCGTAATAAACAAGCCCGATTGCGCCATCAATTGTAATAAGCCCAAGGTTTTGATGGTAATCGTCTTACCACCGGTGTTTGGCCCCGTAATGATAATGGCCTTATAATCTTCGCCTAAAACAATATCGTTAGCGACCGCCACGTTTTTATCCAATAAGGGATGCCATGCTTGTTGTAGCGCCACATGATTTTCTGGATCCACAACCGGTTGCATCGCATCTAAACGTGCCGCCAAACGTGCTTTGGCATTCACAAAATCAAAATGCCCCAAAATGGCCACATTACGGGCAATTTCTTCGGTGTAAGGTGCCAAGGCAGCTGATAATTCTTGTAGCACACGTTGCTCTTCGGCTTGTTCTTTAACGCGCAGTTCACTCAATTTATTATTGAGTTCAACCACTGCCTGGGGCTCAATATAAAGCGTTTGCCCAGTTTGACTTTGGTCATGCACTACGCCGCCAAATTGACTACGGTATTCGGCCTTGACCGGTAATACATAACGGTCAGCACGAATAGTCACAATTGGATCACTGAGATACTGCGCGGTTTTTCCCCGCGTGTAGCCTTGCATCTTCGTTTTAACGGCTTGTTCATTACCAGTAATCTTGCCACGAATCGCTTTTAAGTCAAATGAGGCCTCATCATTAATGCGGCCGGTAGCATCAATCGCGATTTCGATTTGCTGGGTTAATGTCGGTAATGTTGCCAAGTTGGCTGCTTGTTCCGGCAAAACTTGTAGGGAATCTCCAATCGCTTCATCCGCCATTTGTTCAAAAAAGTGTGCAATCGCATTCGTATTCCGTAAAACGGTACTAAGCTCTGACAATTCAGTGGCACTCAAACTCGCATTAATCTTCAAGCGCTTCAAATGTGGGGTAATATCCGCCAACTTGGCCAAAGGAATCCCACCTTTTAAGCGGTCAATTAAAACACCATCTGCCGTTTCTTGTAGCCAAGCGTTAATGACTGTCACATCCGTTTCCGGTTGTAATTGGTCAGCCTCTTGACGCCCAACGGGTGTCGCTAAAAAGTCCTGTAATTGCGCTTTGATTTTGTCATATTCTAGTGTTGTTAAAACTTTTTTATTCATAAATTTTAATACGCCCCCGTTCTGATTCAATAATTTACCGTGTCATCAGGTAGGTCATTTATAGCCACCAGTGATAAATCTGTTCTGCAAAAAACGGCACGCCATCCAGTAATTGATTCAACAATGGTGTGCTTAAAAATTGATCTTGGATCCACACATCAGGGACAACCGAGAGCACTTGGAGGGCAAAAAAGGCAATCACGACCCCAATCACACCATATAACAATGCTCCTAAAACGCCATCAACCCAACCTAATATTGGGATATGCCGGATAACGTGCAAAGATCGCAGCACAAAATGGCTGACTGTCCCACCTAGAATGAGTAATAAACTAAACGCAATGCCTGAACCTAAAAATTGTGAGCCGTGACTCACAACATCTTGCGGCACCGTGGTACGCACAAACTGACCCGCCAGAAAACGTGACAAGAACTGGCCAAACGGTTGCGCAAACTTAATGGCAATGTACCACACAACCACCCACAATGCTAAACGCAATAGGCCATTAACGAACCCATGACGGTAGCCCGAAATCAACCAGAGTAGCACAAAAATGATGGCAATCCCAAGTAAAATCATGTGTTTGTTCCTTGTTTAAATAATTTATCCGTCGTCCGTGCGTGACTTTCCTGCTTGGCATCATCAATAATTGAACTAATCGCATTACGTGGGGTGCGCTTAGCCGTGGCCTTTGGTGATTGCTGCAGTTGGGCAATTTCTGCCTCTAATTTCGCCACTTGTTGTTGCAACGCATCGACTTCTGCCTGTTTGTAAAGCTGGTCTGACAGGGCGTTAAATGTCAACAGTGTCAGTTGATCAACGGGCGCAAGCTTTGGAGCAACTGTTTTAATTTGCGTCATTTGCTTGTTAAACAGTGTTTCCGTTGCCTTAAAATGTGGCAAGCTTGCGTGCCCAGAAATTGTATAATTTTTACCGGCTAAATTTGCCCGATATTGTCGTTTCTCGTTTTGATAAGCCATTATTTTTATCCTTATAATATCTCATCCATTATACACCATATTTCAGACGGCCAAAACTGCTATAATGACTAGTATGCAAACTGTTATTCAAGTGACCCCAACACAATTAAAAAAAATCACCGATTACTACGCCAACATGGCGACGGGCAAACAACCCACTGGCGCTATTTTTGTCGCTAAAAAAGGACCCACGACCATCACCGCATATCGCTCGGGTAAAGTCATGTTTCAGGGGGCCAATTATGCCCAAGAAGCAGCCCGCTGGCAAACACCGGCACAACAAAACACCACCCGCCAAGTAACCGGTAAACAAGCGACAACGCCTGGTGTCAATATTCCCCAAGGGTTTGCCAATTGGTCCGTTTTAGGCTCTGATGAAGTTGGCGCGGGCGCTTATTTTGGCCCACTCACCACTGCAGCAGTCTACGTACCAAAAGACCAGCTTGCTTGGGTGCGACAACTAGGAATCGCTGATTCTAAAACATTAACCGATGCTAAAATGCGACAAATTGCGCCCGAAATCATCGCCAATTTGCCGCATCATGTTGTGAATTTAATGCCGGAAAAGTATAATCAAATGCAACCGACCAACAACGTGAATCAAATGAAGGCGATTTCACATAATTTTGTTCTCGGTAAAGTCCTAGCAAAAATTGCCCCAACAACCCCTGATGCCATTCTCATTGACCAATTTGCGCAGGCCAGTACTTATTTCAAGTATTTAACCCAAGCCCAGCAATCCCCAATCATCAAAGACAACGTCTATTTCACCACGAAGGGCGAACAGTATCATTTAAGTGTGGCTGCGGCCTCAATTTTAGCCCGTGTTGTTGAACTCGACAGCATGGCCAAATTAAGTGAAGAAGCTGGCATACCATTGCCCATTGGCGCGGGCCGTCAGGCTGATGAAGCTGCTGCGCAACTACTTGATCGTGGTCTGGATTTAAACCATTTTGCCAAGGTGCATTTTGCTAACACCCAAAAAGCGCAAAAATTACGGCGCTAATTGAAACTGAATTTTTGGAGGAATAACGATGTTAAGCTTTCTGTTAATCCCATTCGTCATTATCTTTCTCGGGATTTATTTTATCGCATTCTTATTTACAAACACATTTGGGATTATCCCCCGTTTACTTTTAGCCATTGTTTTGATTTTGTTGGTCAGTTTTGTGATCCAAAACTTCTTTGCGATTGTTGGCTTGTTGTTGCTGTTTGCGTTAGCCTTTTGGATCCGCATTCGCTTTATCAAACCACCCCGCGCGCCAGAAGACCCCAACACGTTTGAAGGCGACTTTGAAGAAATCAATAAAAAGCCTTAAAAAAGCACAGCATATTGCTGTGCTTTTTTAACGGCCAACACTTTTTTTGACTAACGCTTCAATCTGTGTTGCCACAGCTGGCGTTAATTCTGTGATAGCATAAGCTGTTGGCCACATCGCCGTCTCATCTAATTGCGCCGCATCGTTAAAGCCCAACGTTGAATAACGGGCTTTAAACTTTGTTGCCGGTTGGAAAAATAAGACCGTTTTACCTTGCGAATTGGCATAGGCTGGCATGCCATACCATGTTTTGGGTTTCAGTTCCGGTGCAGTCGTTGTCACAATCTCATGTATTTTCAATGCCAAACGGGCTTCCTCGTCGGTCATTTCCGCAATTTTTTCCAATAAATCAGCTTCAGTATTCTTCGTCCGACGCAATTCTGCTGCGCGTTCGCGCATGGCTTCACGTTCAAAGTCTGAAAAAGTTGTTTTTTCATTCATGCTGTAGGCCTCACTTACTTTGTTTTTTATGTGTTGCCCCTAGCATATCGAAAAAAGCACGAAACGACAATAGCGCTGCATAAACTGCTTTATCTTGGTTGGCCTTTTTGATATGATAGATAGGTCTGAATTATTAGTGAAATAACCAATGTTGCATATGTATAATCAATTAGGGTTGCACCAAATGCTTATCATCGTATCCTGGCCAAACACCGTATCAAGACCACAATATCCCAAATAAAGGAAACGTTTTATGCCAGTCCCCCTACTTCAAAAATTCTTGTTTAGAATTTTGCATCACCCTAATACAGTGGCCATCGCACTGCTGAGTACAATGGTGATGATCATGTTGAGCTACAATACGATTATTCGCTTCGGTTTATCATGGCCCATCGTGATGACGATTTTGAAAGTTTATCCACTCGCTGTGTTATTCATCTACTGCTTACGCACTTATGTGACATTGCCACTCGTGTTGAAGTTACACAATTATTTTCCGAAACACTTCACAACAATTGTGCCACGACACGTTTCAATTCCAGTTCTCGTGATTGCCGGTAATGTCTCTGTCATGATGGTTATTTTAACTGAAACCCATCGTCAACTTTACCCTTACTTTATTCCTGGCTACTTTGGTAACTGGGCTAAAACATTTTTTGTTGCTGTCCCTGTCTTCTTTTTTATCGTTCGGCCAGCCATTGACTACCTATTCAATAATTTAAAAATGAAATACCCGTCAATTGAGTAACCGTGATCAGCTGCTATGTCTGATATAGCAGCTGATCACTTTTTTATTGCCAATAAAAAAACGCATCTCAATCGATACGTTCTTATCTATCAAGCATAGCCAAGTTGTGCACGGTCAATATAGGCCATATCTAAGAACCACATCTGGCGATAGTCACCAGTCAATACCGTAAAGGGCGTTAAATCTGATCCCAATGCTTTGATCAAATAGTTACGCAAAATTCACGGTTCTTCAATGCGATCAACATCGAGTTGACTCACTGCCAGCACCTTTTCCGGCGTTGTGCCTAAGTCAGCAGCGACCTGTTCTAAAGCAACTTTGCTTAAATTTTCTTGTAATTCCTGCGCTGTTTGAGCGTGTTCTGCGCGATTAAGTGACATGTTTTTTCTCCTATTTTGCTATAGGCATAGCATAGCACTTTTTCAAAAAATGCCAACTCATTAGCTCTCAGATTGACCACTCATTTTTCAACGGTGATGACTTGATTGAAGACAATTTTTGCTGGGTGATTGGCTGCAAACTGCGGCCAATCGAGCTGGTCTTCTTTGTTTGGGTTCCCCGTTTTCACAAACTGCGTGAAATACGCCTGCATGTGTTCAGCAAGCGGATAAGCCTTGCTTGTGTCTACATCGGCCAGCGTCGGTGCATTATCCCATTGGGTAAAATTGTTAAAAATAAACGGTAAATCAATACAATGACAAGCCAGCATCATGGGGTCTTTGGCGGCAAACGCCATGTCATAAAGATAGCTTGGTGCTTGTTGGGCCGCAAATCCAGCGACTAACGTCTGCGTTGGGATTTGGAAAATGTCAGCCGTTGTTTTTTGAATCATCTCAAAATAATTGGCTTGTTTTTTCACGGCTGGCTGTTGGAAAAACGCGGTGGTTTCATTGGTTGTGGTACCAGCAAAGAGTTGTGTCTGAGCATTGGCGCGGTCCAACGCACCTTGCATGATCGAACCGGTGATAATATGACCATCGATATACGGATAAAAACCCGTTGGCACCGGATCGCCCGTCCGTTTTTGCATTTCTAATGCCACGGCACCCTGCGCTGTCACAATCTTTTCAACTGGCACTTGTGTCAATTCAGCCGGATCGTATAAGCCCAGTTGTGCGAGTAAAATATCAGTCAGCATCGCTGCTTTATCTTTGGTTAACGGTTCAGCAGCCCCTGGAAAACTCAATAAGCCAATCCGATGAATCATGTCACGCGCTAGGGGTGACGCAAATAGGGCTAACGTATACCAAGCACCCACTGATTGTCCGGCAACGGTTATTTGGTCGGGGTCGCCACCAAAAACCGCGATGTTATCCTTGACCCAAGTCAAGGCCGTGATTAAATCATGGAGTGCCAAATTATCATCCGCAACCCCTGGTTGATAGAGATGGCCCAAAGCGCCTAACCGATAATTAACGGTGACCACCACAATATCGCCATTTTCTGCCAAACTTTGCCCGTTATACCAAGGTAAAGCGCCACCACCGGTCAAAAAGCCCCCACCATGAATCCAAAAAAGCACTGGCTTTTTAGTTTGTGAACCAGTTGTCCACACATTTAAACGAAACGCATCTTCGGACTGATTTTTTTCTTCAGGTTTGCTCCCCATCACCGGACCCAAACGGTTAATATCTTGGTTAAAAATAGGCCCTGGCTTGGTCGCAAGTCGTGTCCCTTCCCAAGTATTTGGTGCTGCAACATACTTAAAGCGTCCTGCGAATTGTCCATAAGGGATATCGTAAAATGCGTGCGTCTGGCCTTCTTTTGTCCCAAGTAACTGCCCTTGGGCAACTTGTACAACCAATTCATCTGTCATGTGACACGACCTTTCTCGTCTTAATCCTGACGAATGCCTTGCATAAATGCGGCAATCACTGCATCAATATAGTCCGTATCTACAACCTCTGTATACAAAAATACTCTCAGATAAACTGCGCCAAATAACATATCCAATGCCTTATCCAGATCAATATCAGGCTTAATCACGTGCTGCGCTTGACCAGCTGTTAAGAGTTGCTTTGCTGCGCGGCGTTTGACTTCAAAAAATGTCGTTTGAAAAGCGGTCACACGCTCAGGTTGATCAATTAAAACGGTAATTAAGGCGCGACCAAGTGGCTGATTTAAGATGACCACAAGGTCCCCAATCACTTGGCGGAAGTTATCCGCAATTGACAATGCTGGCTCAAAATTAACGTCAACTGTGGTGACGTGTAAAAAGGCCGCAAAGAGTAAGGTTTCCTTATTTGGCCACCAACGATAAATTGTTGCCTTACTCACACCTGATTGTTTCGCAATGGCTTCAATCGTCAAATTAGAAAACGGTACCGTATCTAATAATGATATGGTCGCTTGGACAATGGCTGTTTTGGCCGCCTCGCTACGTGGGCGACCGACTGATTTATCTTGTTTACTGGGATTATGCATTGTGCCCTCCTGTTAGGGTTAACTATAAAACGATACGTTTCGTTTTACAATAGAAAAAATGCTTAAAATACCATTATGGCAATTTTCAGGGTGTTTGCCTATCACTTTTCTGAGTGTTTTGTTATGCTAGAAGCAATGATTGATGTGGGTTATCCCACATCACAAGCTATAGGGGGAATTTAATCATGAATGAAAATGGTAAAACAGTGCCTGAGGAAATACGCGGTTGGAACTGGGGAGCATTTATTTACAATATCTTTTGGGGCATTGGCAATAAGACCTACCTGCCACTACTTTGTCTCATCCCTGTCTTCAATCTCGTTTGGATATTTGTCTGTGGCTTTAAAGGCAACGAATGGGCTTGGCAAAAAGGTGACTACCAAGATGTTGACACTTTTAAAGCCGTTCAAGCAACTTGGAATCGTGCCGGACTTGTCCAATTCATTATCGCAGTGATTCTTGGCGTACTTTATGTCTTCTTTTTTGTGACAATGCTCTCAACACTCATTAATAACAGCTATTAAAATCACATCAAAGATTAACGTGCTGTCGTACTGACCAACGTCAGCGCACGTTGGTCGGGTTGTACCGTGAAACCATTGTGATAATAAAATTGTTCAGCTGGTGTTCCCTTATCCGTTTCTAATATGATATGCGGGATATCAACCGCTGATAAATCAGCTTTAATCATTTCAAGCAAAAGGGTGCCGACACCCTTTTTTTGTTGGTCAGCAGCCACGAATAAGTCTAATAACTGGTATTCTACCCCACGATGCCACGGTCTAGAAAAGCCTAAGGCCACCCCGATAAGTTGTTTTGCTTCCCAAATTGCATAGCAACGATTAGTGTTCATTGCCAGCAAGCGTGAGATGTATTGGTTCACGTCAGGTAAAGCATGCGTTTCAAACCATGGTGCTTGGGAAAATACCGTTTGATATAATTGTGCAGCAGCTGTGACATCTGTCGCAGATAAGCGTCCAACTCTTTTTGTCATCCGTTATGTTCTCTTTCTGTTTTATAACTATGATATAATATTTCTAACACTTTTAACATTTAATTTTTGAATTACCCACTGTTCTTGTATACGTGCAAGCACTTATCCACGCTAAAAGATGTGCCCAGGAGTTGCATATGATTGCCACTAAACTGCCCTAACTTGCAGCCTTCTTTAACTGTTGCAAGTATCCCCGCACACATTTAGAGAAAAGAGAAATATGTTTATTGGTCAAAACGTCAAGTTATCACACTATCATGAAGGTGATGGTGCACAATTCGCCACAGGGTAATGGGATGATGCGTTCAACAATCCCTTGTCAACTGAGATGATTCATCCGTTCACCGCAGCCGATTGGGAAAAGATTTTTATCAGAAGCGCAAATAGCCATGACAATGTCGAGTTCACAGTCAGGAAAACCAGTGATGATCGTCTCATTGGTTTTGTCGGCCTGTTTGGCATCAGTATTCGTAATCACACAGCTGAACTTGCCTTAGGCATTCTTCAAAGTGACGATCGTGGCAAAGGTTATGGCACTGAACTATTAAACCTCATCTTAGATTATGGGTTTAACAACCTGAACCTGCATAAAATCAAACTCAACGTTTATCCTTTTAATATTGGGGCAATTAAGGCATATACACGCGTTGGTTTCGCCAAAGAAGCGACGTTCAAGCACGAGGTATTCTATAATGGGCAATGGGTCGACACCGACCGTTACGCTATTTTTCAAGCTGACTGGTATGCCAGACAAAAATAAACAACAAGCACTCGTTTGAGTGCGTACATAATTTTTTGCGACAGCAACTAGTTTCGCTTCACGCAGGGCGCACGAGGCGTTAGCACGCACAATTCTCTGACAGGTCTCCTAAATATTTGTTATGATGGGTATATGTTATTTGACGTCATGGCTGTGTCATGCCAGACAAGCAACTGGTAAATGATACCTGCCATGCCACGTCCAATACTGCAACTACTTTAGAAATGTAAACTGATTTTATGACCCTCCGTAAGCAAAAAAGACCCAAGTTGAAAAAAGGTGTCCGTGTCACGATTCTCCTACTAGTCGTTCTCAGTGGTATCTTAGTTTATCAGGCTGGTGGTAAAGCATTCTTCGAATCATTGTTCAGACCCGTTGTCTCGTTGTCTGAACAATTAACTCACCAACCAGACTCTGAATTAAAGCAGCAGTGGCAAGATATCCTCACAGATCAAGACGCTAACGTTAACATCGCGGTTTATAACCACAAAACGAACCAGACTACCGCTTTCAGCAATAACACGTCCGCGACCTACTACACCGCTAGTATCATTAAAGTGGCTGTTTTGGCTAACTTATTAAATAACCACGAAGACAACAACACATCATTGTCCGCTGATGAGCAAACCCTTGCTCACGACATGATCACCTTATCTGATAACCAAGCCACGACTACTTTATTAAACACCTATCAAGGTGGCTACACGGCGCCCAACCGCCTTTTTAATCAACTCGGCATGACCCATACCAAAATGAGCACGGCTGCTTGGGGACTATCAACGACAACCGCAACCGATCAAATCAAATTATTAAACGCGTTGGCTTATGGTACCAAATCCCCACTCGATCAAGCAGATCGCAACTATGTCTTGCAACTCATGGCAAATGTTGCGCCCGACCAAGCCTGGGGCATGAGTAGCGAACTCGCTGACAATGCACAAGTTGAACTTAAAAATGGTTGGCTAGAACTCGATACCGGTTGGGTGGTGAATACAATTGGCCACGTCAAAACCGAAAATAGTAACTATACCATTGCTGTCTTAACAAACGGCAATGCTACCCAAGATCAAGGCATTGATTTAATTGAATCCCTAGCGGCGGTTACGGTCAAGCAATTAAATGCCGATTAACTCGCCTTGTACCACAGCGCAATAACTCAGAAAGGATTAAGCTGTTGTGAAAAAAAAGACTATAGTCAGTATTTTAGTTGGTGCTATCACAATCATTTTGTTATTGTT
>NZ_CBDKZH010000002.1:0-24811 GCF_965300815.1 Leuconostoc sp. | reverse complement strand
CTCATTAATTAACCCCCATACGCCTGCGGCAGACATTCGTGCGCAAATTCGTTCACATGGTATTACCACGGCCTTTCTATTAACTGCTACCTTGGCACTTTTCTGTCTGATTCCTGGTGTGCCAACATCAATGGTCGGTGTTTTAATCGGTGTCTATTTTGGTCCCGCTATTGGTATTTTATTAAATATCATCGGTACCTTTACTGGTAATAGTTTATCTTTTATTCTCATCAGCCATTTCAAGATCCTATCTAAGCCACACACGAAAAACCGATGGGTGCGATTTATCTCTTCCGCTAAACATCCCGCAATCATTTTAACGATTTCATATATGATTCCCATTATCCCGATGTTTATCGTGAATTACACCGCCAATAAACTTAAATTGCCTGATAAAGTAACCTATTTGTCAATGTTTATCGGCAGCATTCCATCTGCAGTACTGCTTAGTGTTGGTGGCGATGCCATCTTCCGTGGTCACAGTACACCAGAACTAAAAGTCGTCTTAGCTGTGCTCGCTGTCGGCATTGTTGCCGTTATACTTTTACGTCTCAAGAAGCATCAGCAGCAAACACAATCATAACCGTCAAATCTAAAATTTTTTCACGAATTAATACGATAAAAAACGCACCAGTTTCAGCTGGTGCGTTTTTGTGTCTATGGCGCAAATTTGTAGGAAATGGTGCTGATGTTTTATTCTCACATATCCTTTTTAGCACACTGAAAACACTGCCACCAACTTTTTGCATATAAAAAGCGATGACACTAGCATGCCTAGTATCACCGCTAATATGGAGCCGAGGGGAGTCGAACCCCTGTCCAAACTGCCCGGTACATGAACCTCTACGCTTATAGTGTTGTCATTTAAGTTTCATGATTGATTCCGCCACAACACGAGGCTAACATCAATCACTAACTCGATTCATTTAACGCCGCTGTTCCGAATCTAAGCAACGACGCGATCTGACTTTTTATGACCTAACCTTAGACGCCAGCTACCAAGATTAAGTGACGCATCACTGTTTTTTAGGCAGCGATTGCGAAAGAGTTTTCGTTTTTTGCAGTTAAAATTTCTGCCCGTTTTAACGCCCGGATGGCGAAACGCAGTCCATGCCCTAAACAGCCTGTCGAATTCCAAAAACGACCCCAATTTAAGCTGCTCACGCAAAAAATAAAAATACTGACAGCCGTCAGTATTTTTATTATACCATATTAAAACGCTCTAAACCGTGCACGTCGTTGCTTAAGTAATTCTTCTGGCGTTAACGCATTTAGTCGCACAAATTCATCGTCTAACCGCTGGCGAATCAAATTAAAGACACGCGGATGATTCCGTGATTCGGGAATAATATATTCAATCACACCCTTTTCCAAAAGATCCTTAGCCGTGATACCCATGACAGCGGCGGCCTCATCAGCACGCTTACTATCTTTCCATAAAATAGATGCAAAACCTTCCGGTGACAAAATGGAATAAGTCGCATTTTGGAACATCCAGACTTGATCACTCGTGGCCAACGCCAAAGCGCCACCAGAACCACCTTCTCCATAAATAATGGCAATCATTGGTACCGTCAACTTCATAGATTCTAAAATAGACTTGGCAATCGCTTCGCCTTGGCCTTGCGCTTCCGCCGTTTTACCTGGAAATGCCCCTGGCGTGTTAATAAACGTCACAATTGGGCGATGAAATTTGTTAGCTTGTTGCATCAAACGTTGTGCTTTGCGATAACCCCAAGGTTCAGGCGACCCATTGCGTTTGCTCAGCTTATCTTGAATATCAACACCCTTATCAATGGCAATGACAGTCACCGGCTTGCCATTTAAAGCAGCAATGCCGCCAATCACCGACATGTCATCCCCACTCAAACGATCGCCATGCAATTCAACAAAGTCCGTAAAAATACCATCAATAATTTCACGCGCCAAAAAGCGGTCTTCACGTGACTTTTTCACCACTTCAGCTGGCGTTAATTCATGCTTAAATAATTTTAATCCAATATTGACTGCCATGTTATACCTCCGACACCCGATGCAACCTCACCAGTTTAGCAATAATGGCGCTCAGTTCAGGACGGGGCACAATTTGATCAACAAAGCCATTTTCTAGTAACGTTTCGACACGCTGAAAGTCCTTTGGTAGCTTCTCATGAATCGTTGATTCAATCACACGTGCACCAGCAAAGCCAACCAAAGCATGCGGTTCAGCTAACGTAATATCGCCTTGCATGGCGAAACTGGCCGTCACCCCACCAGTTGTTGGATCTGTCAGTACGACCAAATAAAGGAGGCCAGCTTCTTGATGCGCCGCCACTGCCGCTGACACTTTGGCCATTTGCATCAAGGAATTAATACCTTCTTGCATCCGTGCCCCACCAGAAGCCGTGAACAATACTACCGGTAATTTTTTATCCGTCGCATATTCAAACAAGCGGGTGATTTTTTCACCAGTCATGGATCCCAATGACCCCATCATGAAATAAGAATCCATGACGCCTAGCGCCACTTTTTCATCTTCAATCGTGGCCACACCGGTCAATACGGATTCGCCTAAACCTGTTTGTGATTTCGCCCGCGCGAGCTTATCCGCATAACCAGGAAATTCTGGTGTTGTCATTTCAATGTCAGCATCCATTTCTTCAAATGATTGCGTGAGCAAATCGACGCGTTCTTGCGCTTGCAAACGGAAGCCATAGCCACAGTGCGCGCATACACGAAACGGTCCCAATTGCTTATTGTACATTTGAACACCGCAATAAGGACAAGCTAAGAAAAGCCCGTCTGGGATGCGTTCATTGACCGATGCATCCCGCTTAATTTTAGCGGTTGATTTTTGATTATCGTATAAATCCATCTTTATCCCGTATCCCAACACCGCAAACTCACCAGTTGGGACACATGCCTCCTAATCACTTTACTTAGCAGTCCAGAACTGCATATGGCACTAATATGATAATACCGCATATGTCGGCCATACGCGGTATTATTGTTTATTCAGTCGCTGGCAAACTATCAAGCCAGCGTGGTAAAAAGTCACTTTCTAGGTAACGTGTATCAAATTCCCCACGTTGTACTTGGGGATCAGCTAACAATGCCTGTTGGAAGGCGCGGCTCGTGGCGACACCACGGACCACCGTTTCATCCACAATCCGGCGCATTTTGGCCATCGCTTGCGTGCGGTCTGCACCATGCACAATGAGCTTCCCAATCATTGAATCATAGAATGGTTGGATTTTATCGCCATTAAACAATGCCGAATCAATACGAATACCAGGCCCACCAGTTGGGAGAAAGACGAAATCAACTGTCCCGGCACTAGGGGCAAAATGCTTTTCTGGCTGTTCAGCCGTCAAACGCACTTCAATTGCATGCCCCTGCACTTGCACATCAGCTTGCGTCACTGGCAAATCTTCACCAGCGGCCACGGCAATCTGCAATCGAATCAAATCTAAACCGGTGACCATTTCTGAAACGGGATGTTCTACTTGAATCCGCGTGTTCATTTCCATGAAATAAAAGGCGCCTTCATGATCTTGCAAAAATTCAATCGTCCCAGTGTTCACATAACCCAAGGCTTGGGCTGCGCGGGTCACAATTTCACCCAATTCAGCACGCATTGCTGGCGTCACACCAGTTGCTGGCGATTCTTCTAACACTTTTTGGTTATTACGTTGCAAAGAACAATTACGTTCAGGCAAATAAATCACATGGCCATTTTCATCGCGCAACAATTGCATTTCAATATGCCGCACGCGTTCCATGACCTTTTCGATATACATATGGTCATCGCCAAAAGCAGCACGGGCTTCGTTTTGCGCATCATCAAATTTATCTGAGAGCTCATCTTCGCCGTATACAAAGCGCATCCCTTTGCCACCACCACCAGCAGCAGCCTTGAGCAACAAAGGATAGCCAATGCGATCGGCCACAGCCTTGGCTTCGTCAAAATCTCGAATAAACCCTTCAGATCCTGGAATGACAGGCACACCAGCGCGGCGCATTTCTTCACGGGCGTTCGCTTTGTTACCCATTAATTCGATGGTTTCTGGCCGTGGCCCGATCCATTGAATTCCGACCTCACCGACCATTTCGGCAAACAACGCATTTTCAGCTAAGAAACCGTAACCTGGGTGGATGGCTTCTGCCCCAGATAGTAAGGCGGCGCTCAAAATGTTTTTCATGTTCAAATAAGAGTCTTTTGGCTTTGGCCCACCGACAGCGATGGCTTCATCAGCGATTTGAACATGCAGGCTATCCTTATCAGCGGTCGAATAAATCGCCACTGACCCAATGCCCATTTCTTTTAACGTTCGGATAATACGAACCGCAATTTCACCACGGTTGGCAACCAATACTTTTTTAAACACAATTAATCTCCAATGATGAATGTCAATTCAGCAGTTGTTGCCTTCTTGTCACCAATCCACACAATCCCTTTACCCGTTCCAATTGGCCCACGCAAACGATCGATTGTCACTTCCAAACGCAAGCGGTCACCAGGGCGTACCATTTGACGGTAACGCGCCTTCTTGATACCACCAAAGTAAGCAGTCTTTCCTTTATATTCTGGCATTGACAAAAGCGCAACGGCACCCGTTTGGGCCAAAGCTTCAACGGTTAACGCACCTGGAAAGGTTGGGTTTCCTGGGAAATGGCCTTGGAAAATTTCTTCATTGATTGAAATATTCTTGTAAGCCACGGCCCGTTCACCTGGCACCAATTCTTCAACCGTATCCAACATCAACATCGGATAACGATGTGGGATGATGTCCATAATTTGTTGGGTATTTAGTACGCTCATGTGTCTATTAAACATACAGCACCAATTACTGTATGCCTTTCCTCCTATTCAGGTATGTACGCGGAAAACTCCGCTTAAATTATGCTGGTGTCACGATATAAAGTGGCTTGTTATAGTCCACCACTTCTTCGTTTTCAACCAAAACTTCGGCAATTGTGCCAGCAACTTCACTGTGAATTTCGGTCATCAGTTTCATCGCTTCAATCACAGCTACTGTTTCACCAACCGCTACCTTGTCACCAACTTGTTTAAACATTGGCGCTTCTGGTTTTGGTTGCAAATACACTGTGCCAACCATTGGCGCAACGATCTCGACACCCGCTGTCACTGGTTTTGCCAATGGATGTTCGTTAGGTGCATCGTTAGCCACCACTGGTTCAGCGGCGGCAGTGAGTGCTGGTGCGACAATCGCCGCGTTGTCATTTTTTGACAAATGCAAACTAAAATCACCGTCGATAATTTGAAATTCGCGTAATGAACTATTTTCTAGATCCGCCATCAAGCTGCGGATTTCATCGATATTTAAACTCATGAATTAAGCCTCTTCGTGCCAGTTTTTG
This sequence comes from Leuconostoc sp., assembly GCF_965300815.1. NCBI lineage: Bacteria > Bacillati > Bacillota > Bacilli > Lactobacillales > Lactobacillaceae > Leuconostoc > Leuconostoc sp. The sequence continues at coordinate 19,450 of NZ_CBDKZH010000002.1, read as the reverse complement.
AAAATGACTGCAGCGTTGTGGCCACCAAAACCATAATTTGCACTTAGTACATATTCAGGTGCGGTATGCTTTGTCGCAGTAGACACCAAGTTCACCAACTTCGTGTCATCATCTTGTTCGTCCACACCAACGTTAACTGGCATTTCGCCGCGGACAAGTGCGCCAACTGAAACCAAGGCTTCAATCGCACCAGCCGCACCAAGCAAATGACCTGTCATCCCCTTAGTTGATGAGACAGGGACATTATTAGCCCCAAAGACAGTGGCAATCGCATGTGCTTCACCAGAATCATTGGCACCAGTTGCTGTTCCGTGCGCATTGATATATGAAATCTTTTCAGGTTGCAAATCGGCATCGCGAAGGGCATCACGCATGGCACGCGCTGCACCTTCACCATCAGGTGATGGTGATGTCATGTGGTATGCATCAGATGATGCACCATAACCCACAAGTTCAGCCAAAATGTTGGCCCCACGTGCTTGGGCATGTTCAAGACTTTCAATGACCAAGATACCTGAACCTTCACCAAGGACAAAACCATGACGGTTCTTGTCAAATGGCTTTGACGCTTCCATCGGATCTGTTTCCGTTGACAACGCTGTCAAAGCCGCGAAACCAGCAATCCCAATTTCGTTAACTGTGGCTTCTGAACCACCCGTCAACATCACATCTGCCTTACCGGATTGGATACGCCAGAAAGCTTCACCAATGGCATTGGTTGCAGAGGCACAAGCAGTCACAACCGTATAGTTTACCCCTTTGGCACCAAAACGCAATGACACGTTACCCGATACCATGTTTGGAATTGATTCAGGCACGAACAATGGGCTTACACGTTGTGGTCCCTTGTCATGCATTTTGATCACTTGTTCCTGAATAGTGGTCAAACCACCGATACCATTACCCAGAATAACGCCAAAACGCGTTGGGTCTTGGACAGTCGTTGGGTTTTCTGAGCCTTCCGGTGCTTTCAAACCAGCATTTTCCAATGCTTGATCAGCCGCATCGATGGCGTATTGTGAGAACAAATCCAACTTACGTGCGTCACGCTTGCCTACACGTTTTGCTGGGTCAAATCCATCAACTTGTCCAGCGACCGTAATCCCTGTTTCTGTGGCATCGAACTTTGTAATTGGCTTAATCCCGATTTCTTCGTTGAAGATACCATTCAAAAATGTTTCTGTATCATTTCCAAGTGGGGTTACGGCACCAAGACCAGTAATGACTACTCGTGTCATGTTGTTCTCCTTTAATTAAATATACAATCCGCCATCAACAGTCAATGTTTGCCCTGTAATGTAGGAACTATGTGCTAAGAAAAGCGCTGCTTCAGCGACTTCACTGGCTTCACCAAACCGTGATAAGGGAATATTTTTCAAAATTTCCGTTTGCGTTTCTGCTGGCAAAACCGCCGTCATATCAGACATAATCATGCCTGGCGCAATCGCATTCACACGAATCCCACGACGGGCACCTTCTTTGGCAAGTGACTTGGTGAAACCAATGATACCAGCTTTTGAAGCGGCATAATTCGTTTGTCCCATGTTACCCATTAAGCCAATAACGGAACTCATATTCACAATTGCCCCATGTCTTTGACGAATCATCTTCTTAAAGATTGGTTGCGTCACATTAAATGTCCCATTCAAGTTCACATTAATGACCTGAGCAAAATCAGCTGGCGTCATCGCCATGGCCAATTGGTCTTTGGTAATACCCGCATTGTTAATCAAAACATCAATACCAGGGAAATCTGCTTGCTTGTATAAGGCCTTGATAGTAGCCTCAGCTGCTTCAGCATCCGCAATATCAAATTGCAAAGTTTGCGGTGTTTGCTTGAATTCAGCCAAAATTTCTGGCGCGATAGCTGAACGCGCATGTAAAATCACGTGAGCGCCCGCAGCATCAAAGGCTTTGGCAATTGCCAAACCAATACCGCGCGATGAGCCAGTAACGAGCACTGTTTGATCTGTGAAATCCATCATACTAGGCTTCCTTTCCTGCTGCAACTAATAAATCACGCACCGCATTGAAACTGTCAATATCGGTAATCGCATAACGCTTGACGTCCTTTGGTGCAATTTTCTTGGCGAATTTAATTAACGTATCTGATGGGCCAACTTCAATAAATGTATCGACACCATCAGCCAACATTTTTTCCATCGCTTGCGCAAAGTAAGTGGGTGAAATAATTTGTTTTGTCAATGTTTCAAATAACGTGTCAGCCGTAAATAATGCTCCCGTTGTATTTGAATAAACCGGATATTGGGTCTCGCTGAAAGTTTCGCCAGCCAGACGTGTTGTCAACTGCACAGCCGCATCTTTTAACAATGGCGTATGGAAGGCTCCTGACACGGGTAATTCAACGAGGCGTTGAATCCCTGCTTCAGTTAAGGCTGCCATGGCCTCATCAACATCTTCAGCCACACCACCAATGACCAGTTGCGCAAATGTATTATAGTTGGCTGGGTAAACTTGCTTGCCAGCTGCCTGTAGTGATGTTAACACGTCTTCTACCAACGCTTGATTATCACCCATCACGGCAACCATCTTACCTGGATTGGCCTCACCGACTGTCTGCATGTAGATACCACGGTCTTTGATAATCGCCACGGCTTGGTCAAATCCCATAGCGCCACTGGCAGCCAACGCTGAGTATTCACCCAAACTCAAGCCCAGACCTGCTACTGGGGTTGGCAAAGCCTCACCCAACGCGTTAATAATGGCATTGCTCATCGCCAAAATAGCAGGTTGTGCGTAAGCTGTTTGCGTGATTTTTGTTTCGTCATTGGCCACGGCTTGTAAATCATAGCCTAAGATGGCTGACGCTTGGTCAATTGTGTCACGGTAAGCGGGTAATGCCGCGTATAAGTCGGCACCCATGCCAGCTTTTTGCGCCCCTTGACCGCTAAATAAGATACCTAATTTCATATTAGTCCCCATGTAAAATTTGCTGACGTGTCAGCGCTGTGGTTACAATGTTGTATTTTCAATACCCATCAAGTCAGTTGCTTCTGCCCAAATATCAGACAAAATTTGTGCGGCTGGCTTTTCATCTTTGATCAAACCAGAGATTTGACCAGCCATGAAAGCGCCACCTTCTTTGTCACCTTCTTGAACAGCCCGACGCAAAGTACCAGATTCCAACTTTTCAATTGCGGCAGCATCTGGCTTTTCTTTTTGGATTTCAAAAACTTCGTTTTTAACAAAGTTCTTAGCCATCTTGTTCTTCAAAACACGTGCGCGGTTTCCCATCAGTTGGCCAGTAACAATCGTGTCAATGTCCTTGGCTTTAATGATTTTTTCTTTAAAGTTGGGGTGAATTTCAGATTCTGTTGCCGTCAAGAAACGCGTCCCCATTTGAGCCCCAGCAGCCCCCAACATGAAGGCGGCGGCAACACCACGACCATCGCCAATACCACCAGCAGCAATGACTGGAATATCAACAGCGTCGACTACTTGTGGTACTAACGTCATCGTTGTCAACATGCCGATATGCCCACCAGATTCCATTCCTTCAGCAATTACCGCATCAACACCCTTCTTTTCCATCATCTTATCTAATGACACAGAAGGCACAACCGGCATCACAATAATACCAGCCGCATGTAATTCATCTAAGAATGGTGACGGATCACCCGCTCCTGTGGCAACCACTTTCACGCCTTCTTCAATGATCACGTCAAAGACTTCCCGAATATGGCGACTCAAAAGCATCACGTTGACACCAAATGGCTTGTCCGTTAATGCCTTGACGCGTTTGATTTCTTTGCGGACATCTTCACCGTGCCAGTAACCTGTACCGATAAAGCCTAAACCACCCGCTTCAGAAATTGCTGCAGCCAATGCACCGGTTCCAGCCCAAGTCATCCCACCTTCAACGATGGGATACTTCATGCCAAGTTTTTTAAAAAGCGGGTTCTCTACGTTTACTACCATTTTATTTTCCTTTTAACTCTTATACTATGTACGTGACCATTCAAGCATGATCACCTGTCACATTAAGCTGCCAATTGTTCTTTAACCTTGTCAACCAAGTCTTGGGTTGTCTTGATGTCTTCAGCAACGGCCAACTTGATGTCAAAGTCGTCTTCGACACGGTTCAAAACTTCAAACAAGTCCAAAGAATCGGCATCGATGTCATTTGTCAAGTCAGTTGTTAATGACACTTCGTCTTCTTCCAAATCAAATTGGTCAACCAAAATTTCCTTAACCTTGTCAAAAATTTCTGCATCTGTCATAGTGTTCGTCTCCTAGTATTTTTCAGTATTTTCGTTAGATTTTTGCGGTGCAGCCGACTACACCGATGTTGTTTAAATTTTCCAAATTTGCGCGCCAACCGTCAAGCCACCACCAAAACCTACTAAGGCAATGGTTTGACCGGCATGCACTTGACCAGATTCAACCAATTCATCCAAGAGAATCCCAATGCTAGCCGCACTCGTGTTACCGTTGCTGGCCATATTGGTTGGAAACTTGGTTTCTGGTTGACCAAAACGTTTAGCAATTGTTGACACAATGCGCGCATTAGCTTGATGTAACAAATAATAGTCCACATCATCTGCTGAGAGTTGCGCTTTGGCCAACGCCGCTGCTAACGCATCCGGCACCTCACGCGTCGCAAAGTTGTACACCTCACGGCCGTTTTGGTGGAAGTAAGGATCAGCTGGTGTAATGTCACCTGAAAACGGGTTGGCATTACCAAAGCGGCCAGCAACTAAGTTATCGCCCTTATCACCAAATGTCCGCAACTCTTCACTCAGTAATCCAATCGCTTCAGCCGTTGTTTCAACGAGTACGCCAGCGGCACCATCGCCAAACAATACAGCCGTCGTGCGGTCTTGCCAATCTACGAGTTTTGATAAGACTTCGGCACCAATCACCAAACCGCGACGATATCGGGTTGACAATAAACTTGAAGCCACACTCATACCATAAACCAGTCCAGAACAAGCGGCACTTAAGTCAAACGCAAAGGCCTGATTGGCCCCAATCGCGCCTTGTACAATGGCAGCAGTACTTGGTGACAGACTATCTGGTGACATCGTACTGACAATAATAAAGTCCAAACTTTCAGCTGATACTTGGGCCTTTGCCAGTAACTGCTCAGCCACTTGAATGGCTAAATCGCTCGTGTTTTCCGTGGTCACCACTTGGCGTTGATGAATCCCAGTACGACTAAAAATCCAATCATCGTTCGTATCCATCATAGTGCTTAGTTCAGCATTCGTCACTTGGCGGCTAGGCACTTGACGTGCCGAGGCCACGATTTTTAGGTGTTCCATAGCTCCCCTTCTTACTGCTTAATAACGTTTGCAAGATAGCTCACCAAATTATGAATGGCACGCTTTACCGTATCCATCTCACTGGGTTGCATATCTTTTAGCAAATTGTGTGCCAAATCACGATGGAACCCTTGGTGGGCACGATACACCACCCGCCCTTTATGGGTCAGCCCAAGGCGAACCACCCGTCGATCCTTATTAGAACGACGACGCTCGACATATCCATTTTCAACGAGCTTATCAATGGCAGTTGTCATCGCGCTCGGTGTTAAGTGGATCATCTTCGCGACTTGTGAGGCACTTTTTTCAGAATACATCGATATGGCATCGATTGTATGCATATCTTTTAACGTAATATCTGAAAAATCACTTTGCTTTAACGCGGCTTCTTCAATCCACATCACATTATTAAACACATCGACGAGTTCACTATTTAATTCTTCAAATTCTAATGTAACGGCTTCATTCATCTTTTTCATCTGGCGAAACAACAAACATCAATTCGGCAGAGGTTGCTGTCTTCCCATCAACTTTAGCTTCAACCAATACGCTACCCATGTTGGCGCGTAACTTACCAAATGTCACATGTAACTTCAACACATCACCTGGCACAACCATCTTTTTAAACTTGGCATCATCGATACCCGTCATGTAGGCTGTCTTCCCCTTAAATTGTGGGGATGACAAAATTAAGATTGAGGCCGCTTGGGCGAGTGATTCAATAATCAAGACACCTGGCATCACTGGATTACCAGGGAAATGTCCTTGGAAAAACTGTTCATTAATTGTCACATTTTTAACAGCGACAATCGATTCATCTGGCACCATTTCTTCAACGTAATCCATATACAAGATTGGATAACGATTCGGAATCAGTGCCATAATTTCGGTTGTTGTGAGAACTGGCATAAGTCTTCAGTGCGCTTTCAGTCAGTTGCCCGTATCGCTTGATTGCAATAACGGCCTCACTTGAGCGCTTTTCCTTTCGTCTAATACTTCGACTATCGAAATATCTAATATTGAAATTATCGCACGATTTATTTCGATAGTCAAACTAATTCTTGAAAATAAAAAAAGACACGCCACTGCGTGCCTTAAAATTCAAGGATAACCAAGCGGTTTTGCCACTCTGTGATGAAATCATCACTTGCCCACTCATGAACACGTGCCGTGTTGTAACCAACGGCGGCATTATAATACGTATTATTGCCAACCTTCAACGGTGCTGGATGCACATGAAGATGCCCAGTAATCGTATTAATCGTATACGATTGATCCAGTTTATCTCCGAGCGCTTGGCTCCCTAATAACGCATTGGCCATATCTAACCGTGTATTGCCATATGGAAAGCGTTTAATATAATCCGTTCGTGGTACAAAGTGTGACACCACTACGGTTTGCTTCCGATCTGCGGCATCAAACTGTGCTTGCAATTGCGCCATATTACGGTCAAAACGTTCCTGATCCGAGACTGGTTGTTGGATCCGACGGTCGAACCAGAAATTATTTTTAAACTGTAAAATCTGCTCTGTTGTATAATCTTGACCCACAAAATCGTAATTATACCAACCATTATTACCAATTAAGCGCACATCCGGTGTTAAATCAATAAATTTATTATGGAAATATAGCGGATCTAAATCACTTTCCAATTCGTCATAAGTGACCCCGCGCCCCATGTCATGGTTACCCGCTAAAAATCGAATCTGGATTTTATCAGCCAAAGCGGCCTGCATGTCTCGTGCAAAAGCTAATGATTGTTCAAAATCATTAAACAAGTCTCCGGCAATCACATACAATGTGACATTTTGGTTCAATAAATAAAGTGCCTGCACATGCATGGCCCGTTGAACATCTATTTTATTCAAATCAAAATGATTGTCAGATGAAAATGCAACCTTCACACGCGAATCCTCTTTCAAATTACTGAATAAAGTATAGCATAAATCCGTTGAAAAGGCTGTTAGAACGCAAAAAACCTGCCGAAGCAGGTTTGAAAATTGCGATTTATCTTACAAAGTTGCGAAGTACAACAATGTACGGATCATGTTTGAAGTGAAACCGTATTCGTTATCGTACCATGCAGCAACCTTAACAAGTTGTGCACCGTCACCTGAAACGATTTCAGTTTGTGTTGGATCAAAGACTGTACCGTGTGTGTCACCAATGATATCAGTTGAAACCAAACCATCACCATTATAACCAAATGAGTCTGATTCGTACTTCTTCATTGCTGCGTTCACTTCGTCAACAGTTACTTCCTTGTCCAAGATTACTGACAATTCAGTAATTGAACCAGCAGGTACTGGGACACGGATAGCTGACCCAGTCAACTTACCATCCAATTCAGGCACAACAAGACCGATAGCCTTGGCAGCACCTGATGAGTGTGGCAATGAGTTTGATGCAGCATCGCGGTTAGCTTGACGCTTTGCGAAGTTTGAAGTCTTAGGACCATCTTGCAAGCTTTGTGAAGCTGTGTAAGCGTGGACTGTCAACATCAAACCAGTCTTAACACCGAATTCCTTTGACAAAGCATTTGCCATAGGTGCCAATGATTGCGTTGTGCATGAACCAGCAGAAACGATTGTGTCTTCTGGCTTCAAGATGTCTTGGTTAACACCGTAAACAACTGTAGGAATCTTACCAGCTGGTGCTGAAATCAAAACCTTCTTGGCACCGGCATCCAAGTGAGCTTGTGACTTTTCGGCTGAAGTATAGAAACCAGTAGCTTCCAATACATATTCAACGCCATCGTTTTCAACCCACTTCAAGTCAGCTGCGTTGCGTTCTGCGTAAACTGTGTAGTGCTTACCGTTAACGATAATACCAGTTTCATCAGATGAAACATCAGCCTTCAATACACCGTGAATTGAGTCATACTTCAACAAGTATGCCAACATTTCTGGTGAAGTCAAATCGTTAATCGCAACAACTTCGATGTCTGAAGCTGTGTCTGACAACTCAAGAATACGACGGAAAGCCAAACGGCCAATACGTCCAAATCCGTTAATACCAATCTTAACAGTCATGTGTTTAGATCCTCCAAAAATTTTTGACTTATGTCAACACCAATATTATAGCACAAAGTTGGTTTATGAGCGAATAGAAGCACTTGTATTCGCTCATAAAATCACAAATTTTATGTATAAAATCCGGTTACCGATAGCTAACATCCTTTATCAAAAAACAACCACTCACCTGCTAATCGCGTGAGTGGTTGTGAATAAATGTACATTAATGTGAGCGCTTCACTGAAAAATGGCCGCCACAAAACAAAATTGCGCACGGTCAGCGACTGTGCAGACCAATTATTCGATCCCTGAACCAGGTTCAATTGTGTCTGGCAAGATTGTTACCGTGACAATGTCGTTTTTCTCCGCTGACAAAATCATGCCTTCAGAAACTTCACCTGCCATCTTACGTGGTTTCATGTTCGCCACAATCGCAACTGTTTTCCCAACCAATACAGCTGGATCAGCATACCACTTGCGGATACCTGACAAAATTTGACGTGGCTTACCTGAGCCATCATCGAGCGTGAACTTCAACAATTTGTCAGATTTTTCAACGATTTCACCAGCCGTAATTTTAGCTGCCAAAATTTCGACTTTCGCAAAATCATCATAAGTAATCAATTCACGGGCTGGTTCTGCGGCTGCTTCGGCTTCAGCAGCTGCCTTCTTAGCTGCTTCCTTGGCAGCACGGCCCTTACCCTTGGTGTCTTTTGACACCAGGCCTGAAATAAAGGCTACTTCAGCGTCAACATCTTGACGTGGGAAAATTGGCTCACCCTTCTTCACCACTGGGCCACCCGTTGGTAACTTACCAAAAGTCAAGCCAGCAATTTTCACACCGTTTTCAGGGTAGTCAAAGCCTAACTGTTCATAGATTTTCTTTGGCGCTTGCGTCAAAACCGGTTGCAACAAGACAGCTGCCACACGTAAGGCCCCAGCCAAATGCGCCATCACATTTGATAACACAGCCTTTTGTGTCTCATCCTTTGCCAAAACCCATGGTTGTGTTTCATCGATGTACTTATTAGCACGGCGAATAATTGTCCAAACACTTTCTAAGGCATCAGCTGTTCGCATGGCTTGGAAATGCTTGTTGTAATCAACAATCGCTGCTTCAATTGTTTGAACCAAACCTTCGTCGAAGTCGGTCTTACCAGTATGCAATTCTGGCACAATCCCGTTTTCATACTTATTAATCATGGCCACTGTGCGATTGAGCAAGTTCCCCAAATCATTGGCCAAGTCAAAGTTCACACGGGCAACAAAGTCTTCTGGTGTAAAGACCCCATCATTACCAAATGGCATCGCGCGTAGCAAGTAGTAACGTACGGCATCCAAGCCATAACGTTCTTCAAGCACTTCAGGGTAAATGACATTTCCCTTTGACTTTGACATCTTGCCATCTTTCATGACTAACCAACCGTGGCCGATAATGGTCTTTGGCAAATCAATGCCCAAGGCGTGTAACATAATTGGCCAATAAATCGTATGGAAGCGAACAATTTCCTTACCCACCAATTGCACATTGGCTGGCCAGAACTTATCAAACAGCGCCGTATCGTCAGTATCGTAACCCAAAGCCGTAATATAGTTTGACAAGGCATCAATCCACACATAGATGACGTGCTTTTCATCCCCTGGTACAGGAATACCCCAGTCAAATGATGTCCGCGTCACCGCCAAGTCTTCCAAACCAGGCGCAATGAAATTGTTAATCATTTCATTCATCCGTGCTTCTGGTTGGATGAATTCTGGGTGCGTCTTGTAATAATCAAGCAACCAATCTGCATACTTGCTCATCTTGAAGAAGTACGCTTCTTCCTTGACTAATTCAACTTCGTGACCAGAAGGGGCTTTTCCGCCTGTTACCTGACCATTTTCATCACGATAAACTTCTGCTAATTGTGATTCAGTAAAGTATTCTTCGTCGGAAACAGAATACCAACCTTCATACTCACCTTTGTAAATATCACCCTTTTCAAGCAATGTCGTAAAGATTTTTTGCACCGCTTTTTCATGACGTGGTTCTGTTGTCCGAATAAAGTCGTCATAGGAAATGTCCATCAATTCCCAGAGTGCTTTAATCTGTTCGGCCATACCATCCAAATAGGCGATTTCGGATACACCGGCTGCTTTCGCTTTTTGTTGGATCTTAAGACCATGTTCGTCAGTCCCAGTCAAGAAGAACACGTCTTCACCAAGCAAACGGTGGTAACGTGCGGCGGCATCAGCTAACACGGTCGTATAAGTATTACCTAATTGTAACTTCCCAGATGGGTAGTAAATCGGCGTGGTGATATAAAAAGTTTGATCTTTCTTCACGGAAAATTGTTGTTCCGCTTTGGAAAACTTGTCGTAAATGACAGCTGAATCGGTGAGATTAGCTGTGTTAAACAAGACGTTATTTGGTTCTGACATATGAGTCTCTCTTTCTAATTCGCGTGTTTTGTCACGTGACTTGCGCCATATGAGGCAGTCTCTACTATGCTAATTATAACGAATTTTAACCGTATTTCATAGTTTTTTAAGGTTGTTTTCCGACAGGCGCTACCGTTGGTTTAGCTATGCAAATCCTAGCCAAAATGCTAAAGTAAAGGGATAACCGCTCGGTTAAACAGGAGGCTATTTTATGTCGCAACTCACCCAAATTACTCATTATATGCAGCAAGCCCTAGCTGCTGATCAATCCGGCCATAGTGTTGACCACATTGAGCGCGTGGTTGCCTTAGCCAATACAATTTTAGCTCAGGAACCCACTGCAGACCCGTTTATCGTCCAAGCCGCTGCTTTATTGCATGATGTCTACGATGATAAATTATTTGATACACCCACCGAGGTGGCCGCAGCCAAAAACGCCTTGGCTGATTTTTTAACGACCATTGCCGTATCGCCAGACACTCAGGCGCAAATTTTTCATATTATTGACAATATGTCTTGGTCCAAGCATCTTGATGGGAAAGCCGCCCCACTAGACATTAACGGCCAAATCGTTCAAGATGCCGACCGCCTTGAAGCTATTGGCGCCATTGCGATTGCCCGCACCATAACCTATGGTGCTGTGAAAAACCGCGTGCTCTACGATCCAGCCATTCCCCCACGTACGATTCATGACAAGACTCAGTATCGGCAAACTGACGGCACAACAATCAATCATTTTTACGAAAAACTATTGCACATTAAAGCGCATCTCAACACCGACACAGCCCGTCAAATAGCCGAAACCCGGCATCAATTCATGTTAGACTTCTTAGACCAGTTCAAGGCCGAATGGGAACTGACGAAGTAAAAACATTGACAAGTGCTTGAATCATCGCTAGAATGAAGTTGTTTTGGAGGATGTTATGTTAAAGTTAATCGCAGCAACTGAATATTGCTCACACCGGCGCTTTGTTTAGCACCGGTATTTTGACATACATTTGATCAAACTATCATACGGACTAACGCAGCGCCAACTAGGTATTTCACTAGTTGGCGCTTTTTATTTGCCCACAGGAGAAGCAAAATGAAAAAAATCATCATCATCGTCGCCAGCCTCGTTGTTGTAGCCGGTTTAGCTATCGGCCTTACCCAACACCAAGTCCGGCCAAAAGAAGCCTCACAAACGATCACCCCTGGCACGTTAACTATTGGGTTAGAAGGGACTTTTGCGCCATTTTCTTACCGTCAAAATGGGCAATTGACCGGTTTTGAAGTGGACTTATCAACTGCCATTGCCAAAAAACTCGGTTTGAAACCCAAATACGTCCAAACAAAGTGGGATTCGCTCATTGCAGGCCTTGGTGCTAAGCGTTACGATGTCGTTTTCAACGATGTCGGGATCACACCAGAACGCCAAAAAGCTTACTTATTTGCCACACCATATCTATATGCTAAAACGGTCCTCATCAAGCGTACCGATGAAACCCATCTCAACACGTTAGCTGATCTTAAAGGTAAAAAGATGGCGCAATCAACCACTTCGAACTTTGGTGCCCTGGCTAAAAAAAGCGGCGCTGACATCGTTGCTGTCCCTGGCATGACTGAAGCCATGAATTTAGTGACAACCAAGCGCGCTGACGGTGCGCTCAATGACTTAGGTGCTTATGCCACATGGAAAAAGGCCAATCCTGACGCTGCCACAACCGCCGTTGATTTAAGTCAAGAAAGTCCCGCAACCCCAGCCGCACCACTGCTTAACAAACAAAATACAGCCCTTCAAAAGGCCATTAATAACGCCTTAAAAGACTTAGAAGCTGATGGCACACTCAAAAAATTGTCACTCAAATACTTCAATACTGATCTCACCCAGCCATAAACCAACTGGTTCACGGCTCAAACGTTAATTGAACCAAATCGTCGCTAAAAGGAATCCTACCCATGTCTGATTTTATCCCCCTCGCCGGCCAATATCTGCCCCAACTTTTTCGGGCCGCATTAATTTATACATTACCACTGACCGTCATATCATTTGCTTTAGCACTTGTATTTGCCGTCATCACGGCGCTCATTCGTTTGGCCAAGTTACCCGCAGCGCCGATTCCGCGCTTGCTACTGCGAGGACTTAAAGCCATTGCCGGCTTTTACGTGTGGCTTTTTCGATCAACACCCATGATTGTGCAATTGTTTATTGTGTTTTATGGTCTCCCCAGCGCGCATGTGACACTCTTTGCCAACGCTTGGCTATCAGCGATTACCGTTTTCTCCCTTAATACGGGGGCCTATGCTTCGGAAAGTGTCCGTGCCGCAATTTCGTCGGTCCCGCGCGTCCAAATTGAAGCGGCTGAATCATTAGGGATGAATCGCTGGCAAGTCTTTGCGGATGTCATTTTGCCACAAGCGGCGCGGATCTCAATCCCGCCGTTAAGCAATGCTTTAATTGGTTTGTTAAAAGATACCTCACTCGCCAGCGTAATTACCATTGTGGAAATGTTTTACCTCAGTCAACAAATTGCTGCTGAAAATTATCAAATTTTGACTATGTACATTTTAGCTGCATTTGTTTACGCTGTCTTCACCACCATTTTATCGCTTGCCCAACATCAGTTAGAACGCTATACCTCGAGGTTTGCTCAATGATTACTGTCAAAAATTTAGTCCAACAATATGGCGACCGCCGCGCCTTAGATCAAGTATCCACAACTTTTACCGCTGAACAAACAACCGTCATTCTTGGCCCATCCGGCTCGGGTAAATCAACGTTACTGCGCACTTTGAATCTATTAGCGCAACCAACGTCTGGTACTTTAACCATTGACGAACAGACGCTTGATTTGAGTCAGCCACTAACCGCACCAAAATTATTAGCCGTTCGGCAGCATTTTGGCATGGTTTTCCAGGAAAAAGCTTTGTTTACTCACTTAACGGTACTTAAAAACCTCACCCAAGGGCCGATTAAAGTCAAGGGTATCCCAGCCGATCAAGCGACTGCGCAAGCCACCAATCTGTTGACCCAATTTGATATGGCCGACCTCGCTCCTCGCTATCCGTATCAACTATCTGGTGGGCAACAACAACGCGTCGCCATTCTCCGTGCCTTGGCCATGCAGCCCGATTATCTGCTCCTTGACGAACCGACCAGTGCGTTGGACCCTGAGTTAGAAGCCCAAGTCTTACGTGTCTTACGCGATCTTGCTAATCAAAAGAAATCCATGGTGATTGTCACCCATAATTTAGCATTTGCACAAGCCGTTGCCGATAAAATCATTTTCATGGAAGATGGTAAAATAGGTTATGATGGCCCATCAGCCGGTTTTTTCCAAGCACAAGATCCGCGGATTCAACGCTTCTTAAACGCCATGACTTTTTAGTGCAGTTGATGTTTGCCACACTGTTTTTCATTTTTGTCGAAAAATGATATGCTGTTATGAGCTTCAAAATGGAGAATAATCATGGCTAGAAAACGCACAACGCGACGACAAAACCCGTCCCCTAAACAACAGTTGATTGGATCAGTCATCTTATTACTGCTGATTGGTTTTTATCTCTGGCAAAATAATCAAACCCAACACCCAGCCCCCACAACCCAACAATCCAAATATGCGACAGTTTCAGCACCCGACAACCAAGCCTTGCTGAACTTGCAATGGGATGGCACGCTGGATGGTGACCTTGTCCATGTGAATCAAAATAAGGCCACTTTTACCCCCGCCGAGATGCAGGAAACCTTTCCCTCACATGGCTCTAAACTACGTCCAGTGGATGGTTTGAGTCTATCACCATTAGACGCACTGGGTCGGACCCAACAAGCCAACTTTTTGGCCAGTCGTGACGCTATTAATAAGGTAACGCCACGACCAGACACGATTGATTATCAAGTCAGGCCCTCTGGTTGGTTCATCAACGATCGTTTTGATGGCACGAAATGGGTCGGTGGGTACCACAGCAATCCAAACGTCAAACTTGGCAAAGGCAAACAAGCGTTATGGAACAAGTCTCATCTTGTCGGCTACCAATTTTTTGGGATGCCAACCATGGTGACGGAAAACATGATTGCCGGTACACGTGTTCAAAATGCTTATCCAGGTCAGCTCGTACCGGAAGATGATATCCGTCAAGCCATTAATCAACACCCCAACATCACGATTCGTGGACAAGTTACCCCCTTGTATGTTGGCACTGAACGGATTGCGCGTGGTGTCCATTATATGGCCAAATCTGTGCAAGATAACGGGAAAACGTTAAACTTAAATTACTGGATTTTCAACGTCCAGCCTGGGATCACGATTGATTATCAAACTGGTAAAGTCACGATCCAAAATCATGTGAAATAAAAAGCAGCCAAGTATGGCTGCTTTTTATTTTGGCGCGTGACCTCAATCATCCGTTTTTAATGTCAAAGAACTGGAATGTACGGGGCCACCGCGATGGGGATCAAAGTAACGAATAGCCGCATTAACGGCGTTTGGTGCCTCACCAAACCCGACCGCAATTAAATCGGCTTTCCCGACATAGTGGTTGGCATCCCCAATTGCAAAAACGCCAGGAATCCTGGTTCGCATTTCCTGATCCCGCAAAACCGTACCCAGCTAAATCAGGTTGTATCGTCCAACTTTCAATTGTTTGACGTTCCGAAATAAACCCATAGTTAATCATCAAATCATCAACCCGGATAACATGGGGTTTTTGGTCGTCTTTCACATGCGCTAATGTCAACTGTAATTGCCCATTTGCCAACTTCTCAATCGCCACGATTTTTTGGGGTGTTTCTTGGATAACGTCCGAGGCGTTCAACGCGTTAACACTTTGTTCCATCGCACGAAAAGTTTCTCGGCGGTGAATCAAACGCGTTGAGGCGGCGACATCATTTAACATAACCGCCATATCAACCGCTGAGTCGCCACCACCGGCAATAGCGATGTCGTGATTCTTAAATATCTGTGGATCAGTCACAAAATAATGCACCCCTTGGCCCACCAGTTCATCCACGCCATCAACTTGCATTTTCCGTGGTTCAAAGGCGCCTTTTCCGGTCGTGATAATCACCGTTTTTGCTTGAATGGTTTCCCCTTGACTCGTCGCCAAATGAAATAAATCGGTTGCTTGTTCAACATTGGTCACCGTCGTATTTAACTTCACATCGACGGGAAACATGCCTAACTGCTGGTCTAAGGCTGCAATAAAGTCTGCCCCTTTCACACCTGGAAAGCCCGCCACATCAAGAATACGTTTTTCAGGATATAAGGACATAACCTGACCGCCTAGCATAGCCAAACTTTCAATCAAAACAACTTTGGTATCACGCAAACTGGCATAAAACGCTGCAAACATGCCCACTGGGCCACCGCCAATAATGGCAATATCGTATGGTTCTTGTGTCATTTGTTTAAACTGTGCGCTTGACCCGCACATCCTTTCAACGCTAATGTATTTAAAGTTTATTATACGCAAAATACGTCATGGCACGCAAAATTTCTTCAGAGTGCGTATAATAAAGGTATCAATTTTATTGGAGGAAATGTGCTCACAGGTCACCAGCTGCCTGCGCACAACACGATTATGGCTCAAAAGAAAATGATCCTCGATTTGGATACAGGTATCGATGATGCTTTAGCACTCGCTTATGCCGTAGGCGATCCTAACGTTGACTTGATTGGTATTATTTCAAGTTACGGTAACACGTTGGTGACAACAGCCGCCCAAAATTCATTAAACTTACTACATCTCCTCGGTGCAGATGATGTCCCCGTTTTCCTCGGCGAAAGCCACTCATCAACGACTGATCATTTTGACGTCATGGAAATTTCACAACTAATTCATGGTAAAAATGGTGTCGGTGAAGTGGCCTTAGCTACGGCGCCACGCGCTGTTGAGGATCAATCTGGCGTCGACTTTTTGATTGAAGCAGCACACCAATACGGTGATGACTTGATCTTTATCCCAACTGGCCCATTGACCAACTTAGCCACAGCTATCAAAAAAGACCCTGAAGTGGCCCAACTCATTGGCAACACGACCTTAATGGGTGGTGCCTTGACCGTGCCGGGCAATGTGACACCATTTACCGAAGCCAACATTCATCAAGACCCAGAAGACGCTGATTATGCCTTCACGCACCAAAAGAATTTGACGATGGTCGGCCTTGATGTGACATTGCGGACGTTACTCACCAAAAAAGAAACAGCCGCTTGGCGCGCTTTGGGCACGGTCGCTGCCACAAAATATGCTGATTTAATGGATTTCTATATTGATGCCTATTACAATCTTGACATCGACAAGAAAGGCGCCGCCTTACACGACCCATTGGCAGTCGCTGTTGGGATTGACCCATCTTATGTGACAACGATGCCTTTAGCCATGCACGTAACGTATGATCGTGAAAGCGGTGATTATGGTCGTACAATTGGTGATAAAGAGAAACTCTTAGAACCAACCACAACTAAAGCCGCCATTCTGGTGGATACCGATCGTTTTGTCACTGATTTCCAACAACTCATGCTCAAGGTATTAGCTTAAACAAAAAAGTGTTGCAGTCATCCTGCAACACTTTTTTTATGCCCGAATTTGGCCATCGCCAAAGACTTCGTATTTGATTGTCGTCAAGGCTGGCAACCCCATTGGTCCCCGCGCATGCAACTTCTGCGTTGAAATCCCAATCTCTGCCCCAAAACCAAATTCAAACCCATCAGTGAAGCGACTAGAAGCGTTTTGATAAACCACTGCCGCATCGACTTGGTTCATAAACGCCGCAATGTTATCAGGGTCTTGGCTAATGATGGTCTCTGAATGATGCGTCGTATGCGCGTTCACCCAATCAATCGCCGCCGTGACGTCCGGCACAATCTTAATGCCCATCACCAAATCATTATATTCCGTATCCCAGTCAGCGTCACTGGCTGGGGTAAGGCGGCCATCAATCCCCAAACTGGCTTGATCACCGCGCAACGCCACCCGTGCGGCAATTAATGCATCCGCAATTTTTGGTAAAAATTCTTGAGCAATCGCTTCATGGATTAATAGTTTTTCAGCCGCGTTACAAACGGCTGGTTTTTGCGTTTTCGCATTATGAATAATCCGTAAAGCAGCGGCTTGATCAGCAGAGGCATCCACAAAAATATGCGTGTTCCCCGCACCGGTTTCAATCACAGGGACGGTCGCATTGGCCACCACATAATCAATGAAGGCGGCTGAGCCCCGTGGAATCAAAACGTCAATGGCCTCACGCATATGTAGTAGCGTGTTAACTGATTCGTGGGTCGTATCTGTGATAAGTTGGATAATATCTGGGTTTAAGTTCTGATCAATCAGCACATCCCGTAAAATCGTGGCGAGCACTGTGTTACTGTGAATCGCTTCTTTACCACCACGCAAAATGACGGCATTGCCCGACTTCAAAGCTAAGGCAGCTGCATCCACGGTGACATTGGGCCGTGCTTCATAAATCATCGCCACCACGCCCAGCGGCACAATTTTTTTCACAATCTTCAAACCCGCATGATTTTCCCATGTGTCATAAGGACCAGCGAGCGGATCTGGCAAGGTCGCGACAGCAGCCAACGATTCAGCAATCGCCGTTAAGGCATCTGAATCCAGTGTTAGTCGCTTTTGCATTGGCCGACTCAAACTCGCCCCATACGCGACCAAATCTTGTTGGTTAGCTGCGATAATTTCGTCTTGGCGCATCAACAAGGCGGCACCCATATTTTTAAGTAAGGTGTTTCGGGTCGCCAAAGACAACCCCGCAACTTGTGCTGTGGCCTTTTTGGCCCGTTGCCCCATTTCTTGTACACTTAATGCCATGTCATTTACTCTCCCTTAAACAATGTGCCAACTGGCTCGCCCGCTAAGACTTCTAAAATTGTGGCCGGATTTTCACCATTAATCAGTACCATTTGTCGCCCATGTTGCAACAAGTAATCGGCTGCCACTAACTTAGTAGCCATCCCACCTGTCCCAAGCGTTGACGATCCCCGTGCACCGGCGCGTAGACTATCCGTCACCGCAGTTACCAACGGAATGGGTTGTGCTGTTGGGTCAACGTGCGGATTAGCGGTATACAGCGCATCGATATCACTTAAGACAATCAGCGCATCAGCATTCGTCTCATGCGTTACCATGGCGGCCAGGCGGTCATTATCGCCAAATGAATGTTGATGATCCAATTCATCGACAGCGATCACATCATTTTCGTTAATAATTGGAATCACACGCTGCTGCAACATGGCCGCAATGGCATCGATGGTATGGCGTAACATTTGCTTGTTATGAAACACATCATAAGTCAACAGGACTTGACCCACGTGTTGCTGATAAAACGCAAAACTTTGATTATAAATCGCCATCAAATAACTTTGGCCAATCGCGGCTAAGGCCTGCTGGGCTGGAATTTCTGTTGGGCGTTTTGTTTGATGCATTTGTTTGAGCGCCACGCCAATGGCACCAGACGTAACTAAAATCACCCCATATCCGGTTTGTTCCAGTTGCGTTAAGGTCTGAGCTAACCGGTTAATAACAGGATATTTAATTTCACCGGCCGCATCGACAATACTACTCGTGCCCACTTTAACCACGACACGCCGCCACTGCTTAGCTATTGGCGCTTGATCAACCACTTCTGACATGCTGATTTTATCCTTTGTAAACTTATTTGTTGCTTTTATGATGATATCACATCATCATTATTTCCTCATTTAATCTCCATTATTATATCATGTTCATTAAGCTCTTTGATAA
>NZ_CBDKZH010000001.1:33457-41708 GCF_965300815.1 Leuconostoc sp. | reverse complement strand
ATCCTCTTATCTGTTATTGTGCATTATATGAGATTTTTTGTCAAATATTTTTCATTTAAAACTCATATTTAACAATCAAAATACACGGTTGCCAGCTTTTTAACAATCTTAACGCGCAAAAAAACACCACAACTTCATGTGGTGTTTTTTCGTAACAGGCAAACCAGCTGGGTTCGCCATTATGATTTATGGAAACTTTGGATATTGATCAAAGTTTGGTGTCCGCTTTTCTTTAAAGGCATCACGGCCTTCTTTGGCTTCGTCAGACGTATAATACAGCAGTGTGGCATCACCAGCAAATTGTTGCAAGCCAGCCAAACCATCAGTATCCGCGTTCATGGCCGCTTTAATAAAGCGCAAAGCAGTTGGCGATTTAGTGAGCAGTTCGTCAGCCCAGGCCATTGTGGCGTCTTCAACTTCAGCAAGTGGCACCACTTTATTAATCCAATTCATGTCATAAGCTTCTTGCGCTGTATAGAAATGATTTAAGAACCAGACTTCCTTGGCGCGCTTGTGACCAATGACACGGGCAAGATAGCCGGAGCCATAACCCGCATCAAAAGACCCAACCATTGGGCCAGTTTGGCCAAACTTAGCGTTGTCAGCCGCCACGGTTAAATCGGCCACTAGTTGCAAAACGTTCCCGCCACCAACTGACCAGCCTTTAACCATGGCAATGATTGGCTTTGGAATAATCCGCATTAAACGTTGTAAATCTAAGACATTCAAACGTGGAATGCCGTCGCCACCAACGTAACCACCATTACCACGTACCTTCTGGTTCCCACCAGAGGAAAAGGCTTCATCCCCTGCACCAGTCAGGATAATCACCCCGATGCGCGCATCGTCACGCGCAATCGTGAAAGCATCGATCATTTCAGCCACCATGCCAGGGGTAAAGGCATTGTGTGTGCTAACATCGTTCATCGTGATTTTTGCAACCTGCCCAGGATTTTTCCCGTCAGCATTCGTTTCAAATAAAATTTCGTTGTACGCTTTTACGGCGTGCCAAGTTGTCATATGTTATACTCCATTCAGAAAGGGGATTTTAGTCCTATGAACATTATAGAACTTTTAGGTTTAAAAACCACATTATTATCGGCAGAAAAAACAATCGTCACCGTCGACGTGACAAAACAACTGATGCAACCTTACGGCCTTGTGCACGGTGGCGTGAATGCCCTTTTGGCTGAAACCGCCGCTTCACTAGGGGCCAATGCCACGCTCCCTGAAGGGCAAGTCGCTGTTGGTGTGGCCCTCAATACCCATCACCTCGCCCCTGTCTCTCAAGGCACCCTGGTGGCCACCGCTACGCCGATTAGCGTTGGGCACCGCTTACAAGTTTGGCAGGTTACCATTCATGAAGCCCAGACGAACACGCTCACAAGTACGAGCACCGTTACCCTGACAACCAAAACACGCACGATTTAACACGCCAAGCAATTTGGCGTGTTATTTTTTATTTTTGGTAAAAAATTGCGTCAAACCACGTTTCTTAGGATGTGCCGCATCATATGCTGCTTGACGGCGCACCTCTTCTGGGGTTGGCGTGTCATAGTGCAACGCATCTAACCGTTCATATGCTGGATGCGGTAATAACACCGGCGTATCCAAATTGGGCGCAATGGGATGTCCTAAATAACTTACCCGCGTGACCGTCCGCGCAATCTTAAGTGCTGGCGTCGGTGCCAAATTGACATCGTCACTAATAACTGCCGCACTGCCTTTAATCTGACTTTGATAGTAGAGTGCTGCATAACTTGAAATTGGCCCATAGCCGACAAACTCAATGTGACGGGCGCGGACTTTGCGACGGGTCGCTTTCACATTCGCAATTATCGCTGCTTCATGTTGCCGATAAAACGCTGCTTGCGGCAAACTGCTGGCAATGTATTGAACTGCTTGCTGCGTTGTTTTAATCCAACGCGACATGTAATCCGTCACACCACGTTCAGGCTCTGAAAAAACAACCCGTAGCGTTTTAGACGTAACAACTTTTGGGATTTGCACATCGCTATAAAAACGTGGGGCAATCTCCGTATCACTGTCACGTAAGATGCCATTTGTCTTTGGGCGAATCAAAATATCATGAAAAGTGAAATGCCCAGCTCCAGCAGCATGCAACCCAATCGTGTAAAAATCATAGTTCTCTGGCACCGTCACAGTGATTTCATCTTGGTTTTGGCTATTGTGCAATAACACTTGGTGTTGTTGATCATAAAAAGTGACGACTAAATAGGCAAACATTCGCTCACTATTTTCAATGTGGCGTGTTATCGTATACGTTTCACCGGGCACCAGTTGTGGCAAGTCAGCTAATTGTTGCTGCTTATCATAGGTTTGTTTTGAATGCCAGGTCACAACGGCTTGCCCACTTGGCAAGAAGTAGTGTTCATAAAACACAGTGTCCAAAGCGCGAAAATCAACAGTTGCTCCTTGTAATTCTAACAAGTGCGTTTGTGGCGTCCAATAAATTTGATATTGCATAAGTCTTATTGTGCCTCCTGTCGGATGATATCACGCCACTTGGCCAGCGCTGCCGTCATAAATTGAACCATTTCGGGGATTTTAGCCGTATGTGTCCCAATCTCTCGTTCGTGTGTTAATGGTGTATCGCGTGACTGAAAGAAAGCCAACAATTCCGGCAAACTCTTTCCGTCATATTCATCATCTGTCATGGTTAACAGCTCTACCGCAATTTTTGACCAATCGACATTTTGAATATGTTCCCAAAAAATCTGATTCAACGGTTCTGTATCTTCCGGTGCCATGCGACCAGCTAAATAACGCCGGACATCCAACGTCCAATCTTGATTATAGCCGTGAGGGAAATCAGGATTAGCCGTAAATGTCCCCAGATTAATAATGGGTTTGGCAATCACGACGGCACGCGGCTTAATATCAGCCGCGTAATACATCGCTGGGAAGCTTCCCATTGAATAACCCGTTAAAATAACGTCTTCTGGTTTTAAATTCAGCGTCGCCATTGCCCGTTTAATCGTTTCAATCACGGTTTTTTCATATAATTCGGTCCCAATATCAAACGCACCACCTTGCATCCGCGTATCCGTAAAGAGCAAATACGGCGTCCCAAGTTCACGCAGTGGCCCGCGCATTTCAAAGCCATCC
Organism: Leuconostoc sp.; assembly: GCF_965300815.1. Taxonomy (NCBI): domain Bacteria; kingdom Bacillati; phylum Bacillota; class Bacilli; order Lactobacillales; family Lactobacillaceae; genus Leuconostoc; species Leuconostoc sp. The sequence goes on along the minus strand of NZ_CBDKZH010000001.1, from coordinate 38,579 downwards.
ACATGCAAGCGAATACCAGAAAAATTCACAATTAATGGTGCCTGACGGTCACCTGGGTCGAAATAACTTAAAATTTCCTCGTTTTCAGCCGTTAATTGCCAATCATCCCCTGGCATCAACACCCCTACGCCGTGGCGTGATCGCCGTTGGTGTAGCACATGCAAATCCAAAACACCGTGTCCCCGTGCTAAAACAATAATTTGATAATTATCATAGTCCTGCAAACCACCAACCGTCGTTACTTGCCGTAATTGGTCCCCAGTAACGGTCTGGCGTAATTGAATATGCCCATCACGAAAGAAAACAAACTGCAACTGAACTTCCGCCGTGCCACTTTGTTCATAATCTAACCACACCACGTTCTCTGTTGTCGCTGCAAAATCGGCGGCAAATGTTTTTAACACCCCAATTTGTTGCCACGCATCCCCAAAATCACCACTAAAACGCGCTGAAAACCGGCCTTGCCGTTCAAAGTGCGTTGTTTCTGGTGGCATTGGGATAAACTGTGTTTCACTAAAACGGGTTGAAAACCCGATTTGTTCAAATTGAAAATCGCTTAAAATCCGTTCAGCGACTGCCTGAGGTGTTTTTTCGGCAATACGAAAAGCCTGACGTTCGTCTAAGATCGCTTGAAATTCTGGGGTGATCTGTTGTGCAAAATATAAAACGCGTCGCGCTGGCCAGTCACTGATCTGACTTGATAACAACGTACTGTCAAGCGTCTCATCGGTTAGCACAACATAGGTTTGTTCTAAAACATACGGATCCTTTTGCAAGGCCAGTCGGGTGGGTAAATCTAAAATTGTGGTATATTGCCAATCAATTTTGGCTGTTTTAATTTGTGGTGTCCAATCCTCGGCACCAATTTGAAGTACTGAAATTTCTGCCATTTATCCTACCTTGCACGATGCCACAGTGTCATCATGATGACTGACGCTGCTGCTTGATTTTATTAAAGACTTGTTGCCACTTAATCCATAGATACTCATCACTCATTGTTTGCCCTAATTCTCGAGCCGTTTCTTTCACGACCTGATCGCGTTGTGACGCTGTTAAGTAGCCTTGTAATGCCGCTACTAATTCCGCCTGATCTGTCACAATTTGGCCATTTTTTTCTGGTAAAACATACTCGGTAACCGTGCGGTTAATTTGCGGCACGGCATAAGCGAGGGCGGCCGTTTGCATAAATTGGTCGGGCGTTTCACCAAGATCAAGCAAAACCCGTGTGTTAGACATATATTGCAAACGCTGGGTTTCATCTTGTGGTGGTATAAACTGGAAACGGCCTTGATAAGCCGCTTGACTGGCTTCATCGACTAAGCCATGCGCATTCGTTGCGGTTTGACTCGCAATTTTAATTAACGCATCAAATTCGGTATGCGATTGCGCCGTTTCAATGAAAACAATGGCCTCTGGTTGCCGCGTCATGGCGATACGAACTGCTTCAAAATCGGCCTGATTCAAATCTTCGGCCACCCAATAGATAATTGCAATTGGCAATTGTAGGTTGGGCAGTTCCGCTGTTTGCACAGGAAATGGTGGAATAATTGCCAATTGCTCTGGATTCGCCAATTGGGCCACAATCTTATCATATTGGGCTTGGGTATCTGTCACGGCGTGTGACACGATACCAGTGATTTGTAATAACAAAGCTTGCGCTAACTGCGGATTCGTTCGTTGTGCTTGATAACTCAATATCACCGGCTGCTTGGGTGAGATTTGACTAATTAAAAACATTGACCGTTGACTCTGGGCGATGATCAAATTCTCTTCCGCGGGGACGTTATCTAAATGATGTGCCAATGCTGCCACCACGAGTTCCGTCATATTTTTAAATTGTGTTTGCGCAGTCCAGTCTTGCTGCGTGGTCACCGCCCCAGAGACACAATCCTCTTGTACGGCAACTGCACCACTAGGCGTTAAGTAATCTTGGCGTATTTTGTCACCTTGCGCATTAAACGTGGTTACCCGTGAGACAAAACCACGGTAATCAATCAGCAATTGTTGGGTGCGTTTATCGTCGGTCCACAAATCGATCGCCACAATGCGCGTACGCCATGCTTGATCTAACCACACTGTTGCATAAAGTTGATCATCAACTTGCACTAAAATGCGATCCGGCAAATAAATAAATTGTGCCTGCGCTGGCCAGGTAAAATCAGTGACCGCCACTGGGCGATCAGCAGTAAGTCTTACCCGCTGCAACACATCATGCACCGCCCAAACTTTGGTTTCAGTCAATGCCGTGTGCAATAAAATCTGGTTTAAATGTGGTAAAAAATCAATCACAATCAACTCGACTGCTTGACCTTGCGACAGAAAAAGTTGTGCTTGATGCACACTATCATTGAATTCAGGTAAACGTCTGGCGTAATCTTGCCAATCCGGAATAATATGTATTGTCACGGGGCTCTCCTTTCTCATGGCCAGTACGACGTGTCTCATCAACCTGTCGGCCGTCATAAGAAAATTATCATTGTTCCTATTATACCAATTAACCCGAGACATTAACAAAACAGACACGTTGCAAAATAGCGACGTGTCTGTTTTGTGAAGTCGTTTAAACTTGTCGGACCAACGCCCAAGACTTAACTTGGGTTGTCTGAAAGGCGAGCACGCGCTCATCAATCACTTGAAAAGCATTTTTCTGGTAAAAAGCCACGTTACGTGCCGTGTTGGTAATTAATGATACCTGTTGCCCACCGTGCTTTTTAACATATGGTAAAACAAATTGGGTTAATGTTTTTGATCCAATTTGCTGACCTTGGTGTGCTGGATTGACTGCTAATAAATTAACATGCCAATTGGCCTGCTGATCTTGTTGTGGGACTTTTTCGGCATCATCTAACATCTGTAAAAATCGGCCCAATTGATGGGTCAAGACATACGGCAATAATTTTAAACCGCCATATTTCAAATACTGCCAAATACTGGCGGTGGGTAATTGCGGCGAATCTAAAATGACCACCGACACAATTTGTTGCTGCTCTTCAACAACAAACGCTTTTTTAAGGTGAACGTTGACGGCAACATGTACCGCGTGTAATTGCTGAATAAAACGCTGATAGTCTGCCTTTTTTGTAAAAGTTTGTCCAATCGTTTGTTGGTATAACGCATAATGCTTAAAGGCGTCGGCAACTAACGTCGATAAATAATTAATTTCTGGCACAACTGCTAATCTAAAATGCATGGCTTGCTCCTTTAACCGTGGTTTGAAAACTTAGCTTATCCCCAGTCTATCGCGCTGAATGGCATGTTACAATAAACACATCTCGTTGATGTGTCGCTTATCGCACACATCTCAGCCAATTGAGGAACAACAAGTCATGGATCGCAGACAAATCAAAACGCAAGCGCAAATTAAACAAGTCTTTATTCAGTTATTAGCCCAACAGCCCCTTGATAAAATCACCGTGGCGCAATTAGCCGATACTGCTGATATTAATCGCGGTACTTTTTATCGCTATTACCGCGATATGTATGATCTCCACGATCACCTTGTGGCGAGTTTAATCAGCGATATCACCCAGATTTTCAGTCAAAATTACCCGACAACAACAGAAAACCATGCGATCCTCAAAGCATTAAGTCATCAGCTTGTGGCCTACATTGGCAGTCACCAAGACACAGTGGCTGTTTTGTTACGTCAGCCAACCATTGGCGCCGCTGTTTTCCAGCAAGTGAAAGTTGCCTTTATTCAAAAAGCTTGTGCGCTCGAAGCCACTTTACCCAACAATAGCCCCGATACGATTGAAATCAATTTTATTGTATCCGGCATCATGGGTTTGGTAATGGACTTTGTGACACAAAACCTAGCCATTTCAGCCGCAACACTTGACCAAAATATTTATGCCTTACTCCGTAAATTTTAATCATGCGGCCGCATAGACACATCTCCTCTTCTTTATTCACAAAAAGCGCAGCGGTTAACCGCTGCGCTTTTTGTGTTTCACGTGAAACATGTTTATGAGTCGAATTCAACTTGCCCATCTCGAAAGGCTTTGATCCGCGCTAAACTGACTACCGGTAAACCACGGTCATCTAACAATTGCCGACCCTTTTGGAATGACTTTTCAATCACAATCCCAGCACCTACTGCAACTGCTTGTGCTTGATCAACAATGTCAAGTAACCCAGCCACGGCTTGCCCATTCGCCAAGAAATCATCAATAATCAACACACGTTCTCCGGCACCAAGAAAACGCTGATCAATCATCACGTGATTAGTTGTCTGCTTCGTATACGAATAAACGTCAGCGGTCCAAACCCCGTCGGGTAATGTCAACGACTTATTTTTGCGCGCAAAAACCACCGGCACGTGTAAGGCCAAACCGGTAAAGACAGCCGGTGCAATGCCTGATGACTCCACCGTCAAAATTTTATCGATCTTGTCATTTTGAAAATGTTGCGCAAAAGTTGCCCCAATCGCTTGCATCAATTCAGGGTCAATTTGATGGTTCAAAAAAGCATCAACTTTCAAAATATCCTCGCCAAGCACACGACCTTCTTGTTTAATCCGTTCTTCTAACTGTTTCATGCGTTATCCTTATTTTCTGAAAAAGCCGTTCAGTGCTAACAACAGACTCACAAGTCCCATTAACACCAGTGTAATCAAAATGGAAATCCACCAACTATTTTGCATATCGGCAAACGGTAACCATTTGACATTTTCACCATAAAAACCACTCACAATCGTTGGTACCGTCAAGACAATTGAATAGACCGTGAGGAGCTTCATGGTCCAATCCAAATCACGACTACTCAAGTTACCATAGGCGTCAACAACCGATGCAATCACTGCTACCGCCAAATCAGCCATGTGCTCCGCTTGACTAATTTCGACGCGGACATCGTCAATATGCTCAATTTCAAAATTAGACAACCTATCTTCAAAGTCGAGCTTAAAGGTATCTAACATCACATGATTATTAGCCAGTGAGTTTTGGATATAAATCATCTGAGTCTGCAAACGCAACAAGTCATTCATTTGCTTTGTTGTGCGTTTTTGATGCCCAAATTGTGATTGAATTACCCGCCGCTTGCGATTAATTTCGGTAATTTGTTCAACATAGCGCATCATCAGTGTATATAAGCCCGTCATCACAAAATCAATGGCCGTAAT
>NZ_CBDKZH010000001.1:20623-33357 GCF_965300815.1 Leuconostoc sp. | reverse complement strand
ACTAGGGTCTTGGTATCTTCAGGGGTTAAATTCGATATATGATGCCACGTAAAGCGGCTAAATTTTTTAACTGTTTCGATCATCTCTATACGTCACATTGCTTGGTTGCGCAAGATTATCGCGGGCGATGATACGAAAACCTTCACGTTCATAAAAGCGTTGTGCTGCCACATTAGCCTGCACAACTTTCAGTTCGAGTGGCCGTTGCACTTGCTGCCGCGCCCAATCCAGTAAGGCTTTGCCCACGCCTTGTTGCTGCCAACTAATTTTCACAAAAAGTAAATGCAAAAAACTATCCCATTCAGATAAGGCTGCAAAGCCGACAATTTCATCAGCCACAACAGCGACTTGCACCAATTCACCCACACTCACCCGCTCAAAATCCGCATACTGTGGCTTTTTTACCCATGGAAAATAGGCCTGCCGGCTAGCGAGATAAATCTTGGCCACATTAGGCACATCTTGTGGTCGCATTGGCCGTAAGTGTACCGTGTGATCTGGAAAAGTTGTTGCATCTTGTGCCATTCAATGTTTGACTACTTTCATTAAAATTCAACGACTAACCATTACGATAATAATCGTTAGCGCATAACAGCATTTATTATAACAGTTTTTCTGTGCGACTGTAACCGTCTCTAATGACACAAAAAAGAACGACTTTCTAGTAGAAAGTCGTTCTGCTGTAAGCATTGTTTATCGGCGCGTACCGCGCTTTGCTTTTTTAATTTTACGTTGCAATTCACGTTCTTTTTGCTTGAGCAATTCACGTTCACGACGAATCTTAAACGGATTTTGCAAGAAGAATGTTTGAATTGTCTGGAAGACGTTACCAACAACCCAGTAAAGTGACAAAGCACTTGGTACCGCAATGGCTGAAAAGAAGATCACCACTGGGAAAATATAAGGCATCGCCTTTGTCATCCCGTTTTGTTCTGGTGTTGACTGCATTGACAACCATGATGAGGCAAACGTAAAGACTGCCGCTAAGATTGGCAAAACATAGTAAGGATCATGACTACCCAATTGCAACCACAAGAACTTACCTGACTTCAACACAGGTGATGTGTAAATGGCTTGGTACAAAGCAATCAAAACTGGCATTTGTACAATTAATGGTAACAATGACGCAAATGGGTTAACCCCAGCTTCTTTATATAAAGCTTGTTGCTCTGCCATCATTAATTGACGACTTTCAGTATCCTTACCTGGATACTTTGCTTGCAACGCTTTCAATGCTGGTTGTACCCCTTGCATTTTCATCATTGAATGAACTTGATAAACCATCAATGGCAAAATCAAGAAACGAATCAAAATGGTGAAAATAATGATCCCCATGCCGTAGTTGTTGCCAAACCAAGCGGCTGACCCCAAAATAGCTGATGTAAAGGCCGCAACAATTGCACCCCACAGCCCATTAGAAGCAACATGCCCGTGAAAAGAGGCACTGGCAATAACAATAATCACTAACGCCACGGCTGCTAGGATAAGGGGTAACGGGCCAATCTTTTTTAGAATATTTTCAAAACGTTTCATCGGTCTTCTACTTTCAAAATATTAGCTAATTTTAGCACATGTGTGATTTGTTCTTTGATGAATTTTTGGCTTTTTTTGGCAACAGCTGGGCGCGCAATAATTAATAAGTCCAACTCTTGCGGTAATTGTGGTTTCAGTTCTAAAATACTTTGTCTAATGCGCCGCTTGACCCAAACACGATCATGCGCCTTCCCAACCTTCTTACTCACTGACAAACCCAAACGAAAATGCTTTTGCTCAGGCTTTTGGAGCTGGTAAAGAATAAAATATTTATTTGCGACAGACTGATGCTTATTAAAAACGATTTGAAATTCAGCCGGTTTTTTTATTCGGAAAGTTTTTCTCATTAGATTTAGTCTCTCTTGAGGGATATGTACGCGGTTTTGGCCGCATCGCGATGCCGGCCTACCCTAGCAGTCCTCACGCTTTTAAAAAAATAAAAAAGCCACTGCATAGCAGCGACCTTGTTAGGCTGATAGAACCTTGCGGCCCTTTGCACGACGGCGAGCCAAAACTTTACGACCGTTGCTCGTGCTCATACGCTTACGGAATCCGTGTACGCGTTCACGATGGCGCTTCTTTGGTTGGTATGTACGCTTCATGTGTGTTCACCTCCATTCGCGATTTTTACCTGCAAAAACTTTGCAATTCGATTTTAATCATATCATGGATCACATCTATAAGCAAGCGTATCCGTGTAAATCAATCGCTGACTCATGTGTGACTCAATCCAATATGACCATTGTACGCTATCTCAGCATTTTGAACAACAAAAAAAGCCATCGACTGATGGCTTTTTCATCCCCTGCTTAAAGCGCAACGTTATGATGTACCTTTTGGACATCATCATCAGCTTCAAGGGCATCCACGAGCTTTTCAAATGTTGCCAAGTCTTCGCCTTCAAGCGTGACTTCGGCTTGTGGTAGCATCGTAATTTCTGTTGTTGAAAATTCTGACACACCGTTTTGACGAAGGGCCTCAATTGCCTTATGCAAATCAGCTGGTTCGGTATAAACGACCACTTGATCGTCTTGTTGTTCCGCATCACGGACATCAACTTCGGCTTCTAACAACGTTTCCAATACGGCATCCGCATCATCACCTTCAAAGACAACAACGCCAGTTTCATCAAATAAGTAGCTGACAGAACCAGCGGCACCATAAGTCCCACCGTTCTTGTTAAAGGCTGTGCGAACATTCGTGGCTGTGCGGTTAACGTTAGATGTCAACGTATCAACAATCAATAATGATCCATTTGGCCCAAAGCCTTCATAGCGCCCTTCGATAAAGGTTTCATCCCCTGAACCCTTGGCCTTTTCTAACGCACGTTCGATCACATGCTTTGGCACTTGTGCTTGCTTGGCACGTTCAATGACGAACTTTAACGTTGAGTTTGCTTCTGGATCAACACTGTTGCCTTGCTTGGCAGCCGCGTAGATTTCGATCCCATACTTACTGTTGACTTTGGCGGCAGCCCCATCGGTCTGCGCCTTTTTCATCTTAATGTTTTCCCACTTACGTCCCATGGTCTCACCTCATCTGTTTTTGTTTATCTCTTCAATATTATCACGGTTACACCGCATTTTGTACGATAACATACGCGCTGCTTCATTTAATCACGCGATATTCACCTGGCTTTAAATCCGCCAAATGATAGTCCCCAATGTGCGTCCGGATCAAACGCAAAGTTGGCAGCCCTACCGCAGCAGTCATCCGACGCACTTGCCGATTACGGCCTTCCTTAATCTTAAGTTGAATAAAACTTGTGGGTTGGTTTTTGCGCACTCGAATCGGATTCTCTCGTGGCCATAGCCATTTTGGATACGGGATGCGCTTGGCTTTTGCCGGTAGTGTCCAACCATCTTTTAATTCAACCCCACTTTCGAGTTGCTTTAATTGCGCCTTGGTTGGCACGCCCTCAACTTGCACCACATATGTTTTATACGCCTTATTCTCTGGATCAGTCAAAGCATGGTTCAACTTGCCACTGTCGGTTAACAGCAACAAGCCTTCACTATCCATATCCAAGCGACCAGCCGCATAAACACGTGGGATATCAATATAGTCTGCCAGCGTTGGCCGACCATCAGCATCTGTGAACTTCGTCAACACATTATAGGGTTTGTTAAAAAGTACGATCATACGCTTAATTATAGCAAACATCCTAGGTAAAAACAGGCGTTTTTTTGAAGGCCTTAAACTTTTCTTTAGAATTCACAAAGTTGTCCAAAACAAGTTACCAGCCTGTGCAGGATCAACGTTTCTGAAAACATTAATCACAGGGGTTTTCACAAGTTATCCACATATCCACAGGTTGTGGTTGTAAAATTGTGGATAATGTTTATAACAAACCTCAAATATTGTCCTTACACACTTTTACATGTGTACAACATTGTTTGTTTGTGGATAACTCGTACATTTGTTCGTTATAGTATCCACATCACCTTATTTCTTTTGTCCACACCTGTTGAAAGGTCGTAAAATTGTCTTTTGCTTGTGGAAAACTCAATTTCTTACTGTTATAATTAGTTTTGCTACTTCTTCTTTAAATATAGAAAAGTTGATCGGCACATCACGGCAAATGGACTATTTGTCGTTATTTTGGCATTGTGTCGAATATATAGGAGAGATTTTCGTGACAAAACCCATTACAAAAGAGGAATTATGGAATCAGGTCAAAGCTAAGTTCTATCAAGAAATTGGTCCTGTTTCATTTGATACCTATATCGAACCCTTAACACCCATTACCTTAACTGAATCACGGATTGTTTTGGAAGTGCCGGCAGAAGAAAGTGCCGACATTATTGACAACTGGAATAAATCTTATGCCATGAGTTTTGTGCAATATGCCATGGAAATTGCCGAAGGCTTTATTAAACCAGAACTCCGCGTGGCTGAAAGTCTACCAAAGTCAACGCCAATTCAAACGGAAAACCTCACATTTACCCGCGAATCCGATCTCAATGAAAACTTCACGTTTGATAAATTTGTTGTCGGCGCTGGTAATGAGAATGCTTACGCGATTGCGCGCGCTGTCGCTGAAGATCCCGGTCGTGTTTATAATCCGTACATGATTTACGGTGGTGTTGGTTTGGGCAAAACCCATTTGATGCAAGCCATCGGGAATGCCTATTCCAAAACAACGCCATCAGCCCGGATTAAGTACGCCACGGCAGAAGACTTTTTGAATGATTTCACTGAATCATTGCGAGCAGGTGAAGGGGCAACGGCGGCCTTCAAAAAAGAATACCGGACGGTTGATCTCTTATTAATTGATGATATTCAGTTCTGGTCAGGCAAAGAAAAGGTGCAGGAAGAATTCTTTAACACCTTTAATGTCTTAACCAAAACTGGCAAGCAAATCATCATGACCTCCGATAAGCTACCAACAGAAATCGTGGATTTGCAATCACGGCTGACGTCGCGCTTTGAAGCGGGGATCTCAATGGATATTCAAAAGCCTGATTTACCAACGCGAGTGGCCATTCTCAAGAACCTTGCCGAAACCGATCATTTAACTATTCCAAATGACGTGTTGGAATTAATCGCTGACAAAATTGATTCTAATATTCGAACACTAGAGGGGACATTCCATCGTTTTGAAGCGATGTTGCGTTTCCGTAATAAGCCCGCAACAAAAGAAACCGCCCAACAAATTTTAGGCGACTTAAATATTAATCAAGGGTTTAAAATCACTGTTGAACGCATTCAACAAGTGGTGGCCGATTATTACATGCAAACCATTGATGACCTGAAGAGTACCAGCCGGAAAAAAGATTTAGTGACTGCCCGGCACGTTGCGATGTATCTAACCCGGACACTCACCAACGAAAGTTTGCCTGATATTGGCCGTGCTTTTGGCGGACGGGATCACTCATCGGTCTTGCATGCGACTAACAAGATTACCGAAAAGGCTGAATCTGACGCACGTACAAAAGAAATGCTGGATGCCTTAACGGATGAGATCAAAAACGGTAAATAACGTGTGTGGATAACGTAGCATAACTCGGCTGTTTTTCCCACAACATTGTGAACAACTCATTACGCGCTAGCAGTTACCCACATAGTGTTTTCCACAACTCAAACACCCCTTATTATTACTACTAGATATCTTTATTTAACTTATTTAAAAAGCTACCCAGCTAAGGGCCAAAAATAGAGGAGCATAATTATGCAATTTTCAATTAATCGCCAAGTGTTTATTAAGTCACTTAATGATGTTTCACGTGCGATTTCATCACACACAACGATTCCTATTTTGACCAACATCAAAATTGTCTTGTCGCAAGATGAATTGATTTTGACGGGATCAAACAGTGATATTTCAATTGAAACGCGAATTGAACAATCTGATACGTCTGCACAATTAGTTATTGGCTCAACGGGTGGGATTACCTTACCAGCAACTTTTTTTGCCAATATTGTTAAAAATCTCCCAGCTGATGATTTAACGTTGGCCGTTGATGGGTTACGGGCAAGTATTACGTCTGGGGCTTCAGCCTTTACGATTAATGGGCAAGATGTCCGTAACTACCCACAATTGCCAGAATTAGATGATGTGCAGAGTTTGAGTGTTTCCGCAGCACAATTGGTAGATATCATTTCACAAACTAAAATCTCTGCCTCAACACAAGAAAGTCGGCCGATCTTAACAGGGATTCATTTGGCCTTAAATGGCAATGATGTGAAGGCCGTGACAACAGATTCGCATCGTTTGTCACAACGCATTGTGACGTTGACGGGGACTGATGCACAAGTGAACGCGGATGTGATTATGCCAGCGAAGTCTTTCAATGAGTTGCAAAGTCTCTTAGAAGGGCAAGACCGCGTCGACATTAAGTTGGCCAAAAACCAAGCAGTCTTTGATCTTGGGCATACAACGTTTTATTCACGCTTGCTGGAAGGGAACTATCCAGAAACGGATCGGTTGATTCCAACTGAAAGTACGACGCAATTAACCATTGATGCGGGCACCTTACTTGGGACCATTAACCGTGCGAGTCTGTTGAGTCACGAAAGCCGTAATAACGTGGTCCAATTGACCATGACCGATGGTGTCGTTACGCTGACTGGAACGTCACAAGAAGTGGGGCAGGTGCAAGAAGAATTACAGACAACGTCAGTTGAGGGTGAGAATTTAGAAATCTCATTTAACCCCGACTATGTCCGTGATGCGCTCCGTGTCTTTAACGGTAAGTTAGTTGATTTGAAGTTTACCACGAATTTGCGACCATTCACGGTCACGCCAGCTGGAGAAGTGGATAATAAGCAGTTGCAACTTATTACACCAGTGCGAACGTTTTAATTCGTGATATGCGTTTTAAATAAAATTAAGTCAAAGTAAACCATTACCCTTAAAACGACCTAAAATCGCTTAAAGCCGATTTTAGGCCGTTTTTTTAAGAATTAGCGGTGAAAAAATGGTATAATACAAAGGTAACCGATATGACGAAAACGATAGAAATTACAACTGAATACATCACACTCACACAACTTCTAAAAGAAGAAAATATTATTTCTTCAGGTGGTCAAGCAAAATATTATCTGATGGATTTTCCTGTCTTACTCAATGGTGAACCGGAAAATCGTCGGGGAAAAAAGCTATACGACCATGATGAAATCATCGTTGATGGCGAAACCTATATTATTTCGTTGGCTGAAAATGCGGATGAATTAATTGCCCAGGCACAACAAGAAAAGGATGAACGTGCCCTGGCCGCTAAGAAAACAGTCCGCGATGATCGCATTAAAGCACAAAAAGCAGCAGTGGCAAAGGCGCGTAAAGAGGCACGTTTTGCTGAGTTGCGTAAACAAAACAGCTCACGTGCCGGTGGTTTTGGGCGACCAAAACCAGGACGTCGCAGTAACGGGCCAAAAGGACCGGGTTCTTGGAACTCACATCGTTAACGCTCGCGAATTACCGGAATTATGCTGATTTGACGCTTGATTTTAGTGCGGGTGTGAATGTGTTTTTAGGTGAGAACGCGCAAGGCAAGACGAATTTGTTGGAAAGCATCTACGTCTTGGCTTTAGCGCGTTCTCATCGTACGAGTAGTGATAAAGATTTAATTCGTTGGCAAGCCAATTCGGCCACGATTAGTGGTCGCGTCAAGAAAAATGTCAGCGAAATACCGTTAGCTTTGCATTTTTCGACTAAAGGCAAAAAAGCACGGGTGAATCATTTAGAGCAATCAAAGCTATCACAATACATCGGCCAATTAAATGTCATTTTGTTTGCACCGGAAGATTTAGATCTCGTTAAAGGTGCGCCCAGTGTGCGCCGACGGTTTATTGATATGGAATTTGGGCAGATGAACCCGCTGTATCTCTATAACACGACGCAGTACCGGCGTATCTTAAAGGATCGGAATGCGTATCTTAAACGTTTGCAAATGAAACAAACGACCGATAAGGTATTTTTGTCGGTTTTGACAGCGCAATTAGTCGATGTTGGGGCGCAAGTTTTGCTCGCGCGTCGCGGATTTTTAGAACGTTTGCAAGCAGCGGCTCAGCCGATTCATGCAGAAATTTCTAATCAACAGGAAACGTTGACGCTAGCTTACCAAACTGGGGTTGCCTTTGAACGCGATGATGATCTCGAAACGGTTAAGGCAGCGTTTGAAGCGGCATTAGCGCGTCAAGAAGCCCGTGAGATTATGCAGGGGACCACCTTAGTGGGGCCACATCGCGATGACATTAAATTTATTGTCAACGAGAACGATGTTGCCGTTTTTGGCTCACAGGGTCAGCAACGCACAACAGCATTAGCGGTTAAATTGGCCGAAATTGACTTAATGCAAGAGGAGACGGGTGAATATCCTGTGTTGCTCTTGGATGACGTGTTAAGTGAATTAGATGCTAATCGACAAACGCATCTCTTACTAGCTATTCAAGATAAGGTGCAGACGTTTATTACGGCACCGACATTGAGTGATGTGGCGCGACAATTGATTCATACCCCGAAAGTGTTTCACGTGCAACATGGTGAAATTATGTTAGAAAAGCACGCTGAGTAATCAGCAGGTACATAAAGGATTTATTATGTCTGAAGAAAACAAGCATGATGTAGAAAATATTGACGGAATTGTCACAGATGACGAAGAAATTCGCAGTGCAAGCACGGTTGATGCGAATGCTGGTGATTATAATGCAGACCAAATTCAAGTCTTAGAAGGCCTTGAAGCCGTTCGTAAGCGTCCGGGGATGTACATTGGGACAACAACGGCCCAAGGCTTGCATCACCTCGTCTGGGAAATTGTGGACAACGGGATTGATGAAGCCTTGGCTGGCTTTGCATCCCATATTACCGTCACGATCGAAAAAGATAATTCAATTACGGTCACGGATGATGGCCGTGGTATTCCAGTTGACATTCAGACTAAAACTGGTAAGCCAGCGCTAGAAACGGTTTTTACCGTTTTGCACGCCGGTGGTAAATTCGGCGGTGGCGGCTATAAGGTTTCTGGTGGGCTACACGGTGTTGGGGCGTCGGTTGTGAATGCCTTGTCAACGAATTTAGACGTTCGAGTTGTGCGTGATGGGCAAGTCTATTACATGGACTTTCAAGTTGGTCGTGTGAATACCAACATGGTGAAACTAGATGAAGCGCCAACCATTGAACGTGGGACGATTGTGCATTTTAAGCCAGATGCCGATATTTTCCGTGAAACAACGGTCTATAATTACAACACGTTGTTAACGCGTGTGCGTGAATTGGCTTTCTTGAACAAGGGGTTGCGCATTTCTATTACGGATAAGCGTCCGGAAGAACCAGTTACAGAAAGTTTCTACTTTGAAGGTGGGATTAAAGAGTATGTCGACTATTTGAATGCCGAGAAAACGGTTGTTTTCCCTGAACCAGTCTATGTTGAAGGGGAAGAAAATGGCATTGTTGTCGAAGTCGCCTTACAATACACGACTGACGTTAAGGATAGCCTACGGACGTTTACCAACAACATTAACACCTATGAAGGTGGGACTCATGAAACCGGCTTTAAAACAGCGCTAACGCGTGTGATTAACGATTATGCGCGTAAGAATGGGCAGTTAAAGGAAAACGCTGAAAGTTTGACAGGTGAAGATGTCCGTGAAGGGATGACGGCCATTGTCTCAATCAAGCATCCCGATCCACAATTTGAAGGTCAAACTAAGACAAAACTTGGTAATTCTGATGCGCGTCAGGCTACTGATCGTATGTTTTCTGAAACCTTTAGCCGCTTCATGATGGAAAACCCATCGGTGGCCAAGCAAATTGTTGAAAAGGGTATTTTGGCGCAAAAGGCTCGGCTTGCGGCTAAGCGTGCGCGTGAAATGACGCGGAAGCAATCCGGCTTAGAAATTGGTAATCTACCAGGTAAATTGGCCGATAATACGTCAAATGACCCAGCGATTTCTGAATTATTTATTGTCGAGGGTGACTCAGCCGGTGGTTCAGCCAAGCAAGGGCGTAATCGTTTGACGCAAGCGATTTTGCCAATCCGTGGTAAAATCCTGAACGTTGAAAAAGCAACCTTAGATAAGGTGTTGGCTAACGAAGAAATTCGTACCATTTTCACTGCAATGGGTACTGGTTTTGGGGATGAGTTTAACGTCGAAAAAGCGAATTACCACAAAGTCATTATCATGACGGATGCCGATGTCGATGGCGCCCATATTCGAACGTTGCTATTAACGTTGTTCTACCGTTATATGCGGCCATTGATTGATGCCGGCTATATTTATATCGCCCAGCCACCTTTGTATGGCGTGGCTTTGGGAAACTCAAAGACCCGAGAATATCTTGACTCAGATGAAGAGTTAGAGGACTTTTTGGCACAATTACCTGCAAATATTAAGCCAAAGGTTCAACGTTATAAGGGACTTGGGGAAATGGATTTTGATCAGTTAGCTGATACAACCATGGATCCCTTGCACCGGCGATTGTTGCGGGTTGATCCTGCCGATGCCGAAGCAGCCGATAGTATCTTTGATATGTTGATGGGAGACGATGTCGCACCACGTCGTGAATTTATTGAAGAAAATGCTGTCTTCGTTGAAAACTTAGACATTTAATTCATGCGTATTTGGCGGTCATAATAGCTTAAAACGCTATGGCTGCTTTTTTGCAGCATCATGCTATCGTAGAAGAACTTTACAAGGAGTAAACAATGTCTGAACAAAATGACGCGCGTATTCGTAATGCGAATTTGTCAGAACAAATGAAAACATCATTCCTGTCATACGCTATGTCAGTAATTGTGGCGCGTGCCTTGCCTGATGTCCGTGATGGTATGAAGCCGGTTCATCGTCGTATTTTGTATTCAATGATTGAACAAGGCAACACGCCCGATAAGCCGCATAAAAAATCAGCGCGTATTGTCGGGGATGTCATGGGTAAATATCATCCGCACGGTGATTCAGCGATTTATGAATCAATGGTGCGCATGGCACAACCATTTTCATACCGACACATGCTAGTCGACGGCCACGGTAACTTTGGTTCTGTCGATGGTGATGGTGCTGCGGCGATGCGTTTTAGCGAAGCCCGTCTGTCAAAAGTGGCGAAGGAAATGGTCCGTGAATTTAATAAAGACACGGTTAACTTCGTTCCCAACTATGATGGTGAAGAACGTGAACCAGAAGTCTTGCCAGCTCGCTTCCCAAACCTGTTGGTCAATGGGGCAACCGGTATTGCGGTTGGGATGGCGACCAATATTCCAACGCACAATTTAGGGGAAGTGATCTCAGCTATTCACGTCTTAATGAATAATGCTGCGGCCACGACCTCAGATTTGATGGAAGCTTTACCAGGGCCTGATTTCCCTACTGGTGGGATTGTGATGGGCAAGTCTGGTATTCGTCGGGCCTATGAAACTGGTCGTGGGCGAGTAACCGTTCGTGCCAAAGTGGATATTGAGCAAACAAAGACTGGTAAAGAACAGATTATCGTGACGGAATTACCTTATGCCGTCAATAAAGCCCGTTTAATTGAACGAATTTCCGAATTGGCGCGTGATAAGCGCATTGAAGGCATTACGGGAATCCGTGATGAATCAGATCGTGACGGGCTACGGATTTCAATTGACGTGCGTCGTGATGCGTCAGCCAGTGTTATTTTGAATAACTTGTATAAGGAAACGTTGCTGCAAACAAACTTTAGCTTCAATATGTTGGCGATTAATGGTGGTAAGCCACAAACGATGAGTTTGAAGGCTATTTTGGAGGCTTACCTCACGCACCAACGTGAAGTCATTCGCCGTCGAACAGCCTTTGACTTACAAAAGGCCCAAGCACGCGCCCACATTTTGGAAGGGTTGCGTATTGCTTTAGATCATATCGACGCGATTATTACGATCATTCGCTCATCAGCGACTTCTGAAGAAGCCAAGACCCGTTTGATTGATGGGTATGCGCTGACAGATAAGCAAGCGCAAGCGATTTTGGATATGCGTTTGGTCCGTTTAACTGGCTTGGAACGTGACAAAATCGAAGATGAGTATCAGAAATTAGTCGAATTAATTACTGATTTGAAGGATATTTTGGCGCATCAAGAACGTGTTGATCAATTGATTTATGATGAATTGCTCGACATTCAAACGAAGTTTGGTGATGAACGTCGCACAGAACTTCAAGTTGGGGATGTGACGACCCTAGAAGATGAAGATCTGATTGAAGAAGAAGACGTAATTATCACGTTGACGCGTAATGGCTACATTAAGCGTGTCCCACAAGCTGAATTTAAGGCACAAAACCGTGGTGGTCGTGGTGTGCAAGGCATGAATGTCAATGATGAAGACTTTGTTGATCAAATGGTTGCCACATCAACGCATGATACGCTACTATTCTTC
This sequence comes from Leuconostoc sp., assembly GCF_965300815.1. Lineage (NCBI taxonomy): Bacteria > Bacillati > Bacillota > Bacilli > Lactobacillales > Lactobacillaceae > Leuconostoc > Leuconostoc sp. Next base: position 20,998 of record NZ_CBDKZH010000001.1, on the reverse strand, counting down.
ACCAATAAGGGTAAAGTTTACCGGATGAAGGGGTATGAAGTGCCAGAATATGGCCGTCAAGCCAAAGGGATTCCGGTTGTGAACTTATTGCACTTTGAAGGTGATGAAAAGATTCAAACCCTCATCAATGTGCATGGGGAAGCAACTGACAGTCATGATTATTTGTTCTTTGTAACACGGCTAGGTGTCGTGAAGCGAACAGCGGTGAGTGAATTTGCCAATATTCGGACGAACGGTTTGAAAGCCTTAACGTTGCATGACGATGATGAAGTTTTGTCTGTTCAAATTACGGATGGGACACAAAGTGTGTTAATTGCCACAAAGGACGGTTATTCTGTGCGCTTTGTTGAAGCAGATGTCCGAATCATGGGCCGT
>NZ_CBDKZH010000001.1:16662-20523 GCF_965300815.1 Leuconostoc sp. | reverse complement strand
GGTGTGCGTTTGATTCGCTTAGAAGATGGTGCCAAAGTGGCAACCTTAGCAAAGGTTGAACACGAAACAACGGAAGATGTTTCACGTGAAACAGAAGAAGTGATTGAACAAACGACGCAAATCGTTGAACAATTAACGGATGATTTAGAAGATTAATCAAGCATTATCCAGACATACAAAAAGCCCGCTGATGATCATCAGCGGGCTTTTTGTGCGCTATAAACAGTGTTTATGCGCTTGTTAACGGGATACTAAATGATACGAGACAATGACCGTTTACACACACCAATTAGTCATCATCTGGGGTAATGTCACGCCGTGCCCCTGTTTCATAAGTATGATAAGTGGTTTGCCGTGGTCCATCGGGGATGATAATCCAAGCCAAAAGATAGAAAATAATGCCTGGAAAGGCCATCAGAGAGATGATCACGTAAATAATACGGGTGAGGGTGACATCCCAACCGAAATATTCGGCAATCCCACCTAGAACGCCGCCAAGAATGCGGTTTGAACGAGAACGTGTTAAATGCTTCTTTTTTGACATGATAGGTCTCCTTTTATTGAATGAAAAATTGTACGATGACAGTGATAATGTGCAGCATTAGTAGACTTTGATGGTACCTAAATCCACTGAGGCCGCGATGGTAAATTCTGGCATTTGACCAGTAAACCCACGCTTCGTCTGCGGCGTATTGTGGTTAAAATGCATATCAGGTCGGTTAGGCATGGCCACACTGCCTGATTGTGACGAGAGATCGAAATAGTAATCTTGCGTGTCAGGCACCGTTAGACGAATGTCACTGCTGAGGGCTTGTAATTGCAAGTCGTGCGTGAGTGTCTGAACTTTGAGGCGCAAAGTACCAGATGTCGTGTTAAATTGCCCACCACCGATAAAATGATCAACTTTAATTGTGCCAGACGTTGCGTTGATTTGACTGTGTGGTAACGTGACATGGTCAAGTTGGATGCGACCAGCTTGATTGGTCATCTTAGCGTGCGCAATTGTGATATCTCGGCCGCTGACATCACTGGCTTTGAAATCCCAATTGGCTTCGTGAACTTGAAGGTGCTTGATGTGAAAGCTACCTGCCGTCAGAGTCAAATTAAAGGTTTTCAGGGTGAGATTTTTTGCGGTCACTTGACCGGCGTGATTTGTAACCGTCAGATGACCATCGGAAAAGTTTTGTGGTAAACCGATATTCACATGGACTTTTACTTGAAAAAGTCGTGGTGTATCACCTTGGGTAACCACCACTTGATCCTGCGTTTCGGATACTGATGCAAAATAGCGTTGATTATCGCGACTGAAAAATTCATCAATGGTTACGAGATCCGTCTTATCGTTACGATAAAAATTTAAGGTAGCGTTTTTATAATTCAAAACGAGTGCTTGATCGGTAACGGGCAGCTGAATACTATGATGTGCCGCAGTCCAATGTGGCGAGTTTGTTGATGCCTGTTCGGTAAAGGTTGCGGTATCGTCAGTGGTATCAAAGGCGTAGAATTTACGACCAACCCGTGCACCAGCGCGGTCGACATGCAGCCAATCGCCAAATTGTACTTTATTATTTTTACCATCAAGGATAATATCGTCACCTAAGCGGACACCTTGACCATTAATGTGTAGATTACCAAGGCGCAAGCCATCATCTGACAAATCAAAGAAGCGGGCTGTCGTATCTTGGGTTGTCTCATCATCAGACGCAGTTTGTTGGGTATGTGAATCACTCATGTCTTGTAAAATAGCATTAATATCCCCTAACTGCGCAAAGGTGTCATCGAGTGCTTCTTCATGTGATTTGTCTTGTTGGGCAAAATCTTGATAGGCATCCAGCAAATCAGCCACGAGTTCTTCTTTAAATTCAGTAAGTTGCGGATTAGGCGTATATTTTGAAAAAATAACGTCTAGGCGAGTACGTATCGCAAGTTCAATTGAAGTCATTATTTGTCTCCTTCTGCAATCGTGCCAGTGATGAGCTGGCTAATCACATCTTTTGCAAATTGCCAGTCAACAATCGCTTGTTGGAGGTGTTGTTGGCCAGTAGCAGTAATTTTATAGTATTTCCGGCGAGCCCCTTGGGTTTCATCGCCCCAATAACTGGTGATATCACCACTTTTTTCTAAACGCCGAAAAGCCGTGTATAAAGTTGCTTCGTTCAGTTCATATTGTTGCTGGCTGAGTAAGCGAACTGATTTGGCGACTTGATAACCATAAGAATCCTGCTGTTGGAGAATATTGAGAATCATGGTATCAATGTGACCACGAATAAGGTCTTTAGAAATTGACATCTTATTGTCCTCCACTTAATCTTGAGTTCATTATAGGAAAAATTACTGTGTTTGTCAAAGTAATTTGTCAAGCAGAGTAAAAAAGACAACCAAGCAATGGTTGTCTTTTTTAACTTAAGGTATGCCACATGGCGAGTGGCTGGCTTGTCAAAGCACGTAACCGTTTTTGATAATCAGTTAAGGATTCAGGCTTTTTTTGGCTCATCCAAACCGAGATAAAGCCAGTTAAGGTTTCGATGTAGTATTCCGTACCCAGGACATCTTGAGCCGCCCGTGGTTGATATTTAATCAAAAGGGACTTATATTTGGCTTTCAAGAATTGTACCCACACCCCACGAATATAGGGCCGTGTATATAAGATATGGAGAACTTTGTGTTCTTGATAAAGTAAGGGCGTCATATCATTGATAAAAACCGTTAAAATATCAGGTTCAACGGCTAACCGCGACTCGATTTTGGTTTTAATATTATCATCGACAGCATTAATAGTGGCATAAGCTAAATCATCGAACGTTGGGAAATAAGCCATGACGCGTTCAATGGATAGGCCAGCCAATTGGGCAATGGTTGCCATTGTCGGGATTTTATCAGCACTCGCGCGCGTACTTTTAATGAAGGCGGCTAAAATGAGTTGTTCGTCATCGAGATCTTGACTGTTTTGGTCGCTGGGCATAAAAAAATTCAGCGGTAAATGAAACGTTTCAATGATGGTGAGCATCATTTCAGCGGTAGGATGGCTTTTAGCCCGTTCCCAGTTGGAAACGGATTGATAGGAAATAAACAGTTTGTCAGCAAATGTTTGTTGGGTCAAGCCAAGTGATTTTCGTAGCGCTTTAATTTGGTTACCAATCGCCATTATTTTTCCTCAAATTTTATCTTTTAAATGATGCAGGGCGTGTACTAAACACGTTCATCATACACTAACTGGTTTAAAAAACCTAGTCGTCAATCGATTAATGTTGCCATTACGGCCTGTAGACGTTGCTTTAATAGGGTATCATCCGCGGGGAGTTGCGAATAGCTTAAACGGACATGGTTACTGTGACGACCAAATAAGAAATCTGGGAAAACCAGCAGTTGCTGATCGAGAAATACTTGATAATCAGCGCGGGTCATTGTCGATTTGGTTAAAATATGAAGCCACAGTGTATTGCCTAAAGTCGGGATTTGATAAGCCAATTGGCCTTGTGCCACAAAGGGTGCGAGCAGGCGTAACAGCCGTTGACGCGCATGCGCTAATTGATGTTGCTGCTGGGCGACCAAGTCGGCTAAGTTGGGTTGGCTCAAGAGTTGGGTTGCCAGATACTGGGAAAAAATACTGATGCCGGATTCCATTTCTTGGCGAATTTCTGATAAGCGCGTAACGATGGCCGGTGGGGCAATCAACCAACCAATTCGGGTGTCAGCACCACTAAACTCAGAAAGGGAACCGATATAGATCACATTATTGGGGTCCAATTGTTTAAGCGTGGGGATACTTTGCTGACTAAGCGCGAGTGTGAAGCCAAAAGGATCGTCTTCAACAATGGGTAAATTGAGTTGCCGGCACCGCGCAATCAGGGCGTGCCGTTC
>NZ_CBDKZH010000001.1:0-16562 GCF_965300815.1 Leuconostoc sp. | reverse complement strand
CTTCAACAATGGGTAAATTGAGTTGCCGGCACCGCGCAATCAGGGCGTGCCGTTCAGCTAATGGCATGGTTTGATGTTGCTGCTGGGCGACCAAGTCGGCTAAGTTGGGTTGGCTCAAGAGTTGGGTTGCCAGATACTGGGAAAAAATACTGATGCCGGATTCCATTTCTTGGCGAATTTCTGATAAGCGCGTAACGATGGCCGGTGGGGCAATCAACCAACCAATTCGGGTGTCAGCACCACTAAACTCAGAAAGGGAACCGATATAGATCACATTATTGGGGTCCAATTGTTTAAGCGTGGGGATACTTTGCTGACTAAGCGCGAGTGTGAAGCCAAAAGGATCGTCTTCAACAATGGGTAAATTGAGTTGCCGGCACCGCGCAATCAGGGCGTGCCGTTCGGCTAATGGCATGGTTTGAGTCGTTGGGTTTTGATTGGTTGGATTGACGAAGACGAATTTTAAATGGTGTTGGTAATATAAATGTTGCAAATCGTCGAGGGATAGCCCGCCATTTTTTGTGCGTGGCACGCCAAAAACCCGAATACCGGCGACTTGAAATAAGGCGAGTTGGTACAAATAAGAGGGCGATTCAATGGCAATGGCATCACCATAGGATAACAATCCTTGGGCAATTAAGAAAAAGGCTTGCTGGGCACCAGCAGTAATCAGGAGTTGCTCATCTGGCAGGGGTTGGTTGAGATAGGGGTGCAAGTGTCGCCTGATTTGTGCTTTTAATGCGGGACTACCACTCATTGCGTTGGCGGTGTTTTGTTGCAGTAGCGTGGCCATGGCGATACTTGGGAGTGCTAGCTGACGTAAAGGCGCATTTTCGGTCTGACTGTCGGCTAAATTTAAAACTTCCGGCTGTTGTCGTAATTGTTTGAGTTGCACCATAAAGCTTTCCGGATCACTTAAACGATCCGTTGTAAAATAGTTTCGCCAGTTGACATGTGCCGATAAAACACCCCATTTGCCCGAGTTAACCCAAGTGCCACTCCCTTGTTGCCGCAGTAAAATCCCTTGGCTGACTAATTCATTGAGGGCGTGTTGGACGGTTGAACGGTTGACGCCTAAGTCATGTGCAAGTTGGCGTTCTGGTGGCAGTTGTTCACCTGGTAGTAAGGCGCCTTGTTCAATCCCTTGTAAAATGACATTAATCAGCTGCAAGTAGACGGCCTTTTTGTCGTGTGATGGTAGTTGCCAGCGCAAGATCGGTGCTCCTTTTAAATTGGTTGGTCAAAAATTAAACCAATTGGTTGTTCTCAGTCAATTCAGCATAACTTAAAATAGAATGAAATTCAAATCACAAACATTAGAGGAGTATGAATCATGGAAAAAGGCACCACATTGGTTAAGCGCGGGATGGCACAAATGCAAAAAGGCGGCGTGATTATGGACGTTGCCAACGTCGAACAAGCAAAAATTGCTGAAGCAGCTGGTGCTGTAGCTGTCATGGCCCTAGAACGTGTCCCATCTGATATTCGCGCTGCTGGCGGTGTCGCACGCATGTCTGATCCAGCTATGGTCGAACAAATTATGGCCGCCGTAACAATTCCGGTGATGGCAAAAGCACGCATTGGGCATTTTGTTGAAGCACGTGTGTTAGAAGCGGTTGGCGTGGATTACATTGATGAAAGTGAAGTGCTAACCCCAGCAGATGACACCTACCACATTGATAAAACGGCCTTTGAGGTGCCATTTGTGTGTGGCTGCCGTGATCTTGGCGAAGCCTTACGCCGGATTGGTGAAGGGGCTTCAATGTTACGGACCAAAGGTGAACCAGGGACGGGCAATATCATTGAAGCAGTCCGCCACATGGAAAAAGTTAATGAACAAATTGCGCAAGTGCAAGCGGCCAACCCGAATCAATTAATGACGATTGCCCGTGATTTGCGGGCACCGTATGATTTGGTGACCTACGTTCATGAACATGGCAAGCTGCCAGTCATTAATTTTGCTGCGGGCGGTGTGTCTACGCCAGCAGATGCTGCCTTGATGATGAACCTTGGCGCTGATGGGGTGTTTGTGGGTTCAGGCATTTTCCACTCCGAAAATCCTGAAAAATTTGCCAAAGCCATCGTGGCCGCAACGGCGCATCCCACTTATTACGCTTTGATTGCCGAAGTGTCAAAAAATATTGGTAATCCTATGAAGGGGATTGAAATAGCCACGCTTTCAGAAGACCAAAAAATGGCCAGTCGTGGCATCTAAGGGAGAATGGGCATGATTGTTGGCGTATTAGATTTACAAGGGGCAGTCAGTGAACATGTTGACATGTTGACTAAGTGCCAAGTTGATGCAAAATTAATCAAAAAAGCTGCCGACTTATCGGGCATTGATGGGCTTATTATGCCCGGTGGGGAGAGTACAGTGATTTACAAATTGCTCGTACAAGAACAACTACTTGAGCCGTTAAGACAGTTGATTCAGGTTGGCTTACCAGTTTTTGGCACCTGTGCCGGAATGGTGCTTTTAACCCAAGCAAAGGCATTTGGCGCGTTACCAGCAACGGTGGTGCGTAATGGCTTTGGCCGGCAAAAAGATAGTTTTGAGCAAGCCATTTCGGTGGTTGGATTTGATGAACCGTTTCATGGTGTTTTCATTCGGGCGCCGTATCTGACAGCTGTTGATGAATCGGTAACGGTTTTGGCTACAATTGATGACGAAAAGGTGATCGCGGCGCAATATGCACATATTTTAGTGACCGCTTTTCATCCAGAATTGACAGCTGATACACGTTTTCATGAAAAATTTATTCAGTTAATTGCGAATAAATGATTTCATATAACACAATTGTTATAAAAAGTCACGCATATATTTTACGCAAAAAAATAGCGTTATAAATTGAATTTTTTAAGCCAACAATTTGATAGAATACTAGGTGAGGCTGTTACATATTGAAACAGAGTTCTCAAACTAGGGGTACCTATGCTAAACATCTAACTTAAGACAGACTTTAGGTCAGGGTAGTGATGAGTGGTGTAGGTTTTTTATTGTCTAAAATTAAAAAATCCCAGGTACCGCTACACGCGGTGCCTGGGATTTTACTGTGGCCAAGATTGCATAGGGATGCGGGTAAGATGCTGAATACGCCGTTGAAAAGTTGCCAATGGTTCGGGGTGTACGGCACTCAACCACACAGAAGTGAACGTAATAAGTACGTCAAGCATGTAGGTGGCGTCGATGGCTTTTGATTGCCATTGTTGGATAAGTTGTTTGTAGCGTCCTTTAATAAAGCGTAACCAAGTGTCTTTCAAGTATGGACGGGTGTATAACAGGTGCAATTTCTGCCGTTCGGCATATAAGCGTGGCGCCATATGGGTTGAAAAAATCGTGATCAAATCTTCGTGTGCGATAAGATGCATTTCAACTGTGGGTTTAATCTGGTCGTCAACGGTGACCATAAACTGATTAACGAGTGCATCATAATCGGGAAAGTGTTGGCAAATTTGCGTGATTGAGAGATTCGCAAACTGGGCAATTGTGGCATAACTTGGCGGTTTACTGGCACAATACATGAGACTCTCCAAAAAACCACGTAAGATTTGTTCTTTTTCTTGCGTGCAGTGTTGTTGACTTGATTGGGTGATGAAAAAGTCATGTGGTAAGTGATACTTTTCAAGGATAGCAAGCAACATATCAGCGGTGGGCTGACTTTGATGGCGCTCCCAATTGGAGACAGCTTGATAGGAAATATAAAGCGTATCTGCCAAATCGCGTTGGGTGAGCCCTTTTGACTGTCTTAGCAATTTAATCTGGTGACCAATTGTCATAATTTTCTCCAAGCGTTTTGATGCGATCTTCGTACAATGATAGTATTGGCAGAAATCCAATAGTATATGTCGTGGTAGGCAGACGAAAATAAGGAGAAAATGATGTTGGATCAGACACGTTATCAGCAAATGACCATTGCACAGTTAAAGCAAATTACTGGTGGCCATCAATTACCTCAAAATTTAACAGCACTTAGAACCGGGGCACGACTTAGCCGTCGGGATTTGGCGGACAAGTTAAATGTTTGTACCTCAACCATTGCGCGTTATGAAGAAGGTAAGCGGGTACCCGATGTTGATCTCATTATTCAAATGGCGGAGCTGTTTAACACAACTTGTGACCGTATGTTGAAATAATGACCATGACTAATCTAAAACCTATTATAAACGGATAACATGATAAGCAGCGTGCCGATATGGTATTTGCTAGAACATAAGATGACACAACAAAACTTCCAATATATCGCACAAGAAGATGAAATGGCTTGTGGGCTGGCAGCCCTAGCCATGGTTATTGCCCACTATGGGACATCTCCAGCGCTGTCACGGCTACGCCAATTGACGCAGACTAATGCGTTAGGCACAACAGCCTATGGGTTATTGTCAGCAGCGCAAACGCTTCATTTTGACACGTTGGCTCTGCAAGCAGATCAGACGTTATTAACCCAACCTGATTTACTGTTGCCATTTATTGCCCATGTCCGACAACCCACTGGCGACTATCATTATGTCGTGGTTTACGGGCGAGCTGGGCAGGACTTATGCATGGCAGATCCAGATCCTGCAGTGGGGAAAATTAAGCTGTCGCTATCAGCATTTAGTCGTATGTGGACTGGGGTTGCTTTGTTCATCACACCACCGTCGGCAAGCACCTAATGGCACAAAAAAACTGCCAAAAGACAGGCAGCTTGTTTTCGGATGGGTTTATTCACGAATCGCCAGCATAATAATGCCACCTACCATCAACGTCAACCCTAACAGTTGGCTTGGCGTGGGGAGCGCATGGCCAAGAAACATGAGGCTGAGGAGCACGGAAAACACCACTTCCATGGATTGGGTCGCTTCAACGGCAGCTAATTCTCGCATATTATGTGCCGCGAGTTGGGTCGCTTTAAAAAAGAGCACGGTTGCAATAACACCAGAAGATAAGGCGACGACAAAGTTATTGATGACTTGACCCATATGGGGTAAGCCGACCTGATGATAGGAAAATCCGGCAATTAAAAGCCACACAGGATATGAACAAATCAACATCGCAAGCACTTTTTCAGTTGCCGTCATGCTCGGCTCAACCACTGCCATAATTTTACGATTCCCCAGCGGATAAGCGACAGCGCCAAGCATGATGGCCCCAATTGCCAGCAGCATGGGCGTGATATGTTGTAAGTGATAGAGAAAAGCGGCGACGGTTAGCAAAACACCTAGTAAAATGACCAACATCCACGGCAGCGATGCCAGTGGGATTTTTAGTGCTTGTTTTTGCCCATTTGGTCGTGTGACTTTAACCAATGGGGTGGTTAATACCCCAAAGATAATCGTGAGTTGCCAAGTTGCTGAAATCAGCCAACCAGGGAGATAATCAACCGCCCAACTCAGGGGCACATAAAACAACACAAAGCACACTTGTGACCAGATGAGCCACGCCATTAAGTTTTGTTTGATGAAGGCCAGGACGCGTGCCAAATTGGAACCCAAATAACGGTTCACAATCAGCATTAAGGGCAGCATCCAAAGATAACGTAGGGCAGCCGTATAGCCCCAGTAGCCTTTGGCATTGGCCATGACTTCGTAAACGATAAATGTGATCGAAAAGAAAAAAGCGGCCACAATACCGATACTAATGGCTTTTAAACGGTTTGATATCGCAACATCCAAAAAGTAATTTAGGCGATATAAGGCCATTCTACCAGAGAAAACGAGGATAACTGGAAATGATGTGAGTGTTGCTGTCATGGACGAAGCATTCATGCCGTAATTCTGATAAAAATCACATATTGATCAGATTATCTGATATAATAAAAACATCATCAGTTGATAAAGACACAGATTGGCGCGTCAAAGAAAGTTAGTGGGTGCTGTGAACTAGCCCGCCCCTGTGCTCGAGTTACACAACATTAAGTAGTATGACGTCTGCCGCGATAAGGCGTAATAAGTGGTAGGTCCGATGACTTACAATTTAGGTGGTACCACGGTTAAAACCGTCCTATAGTTGCTATAGGACGGTTTTTGCTATTTTAACGACAACAAAGGAGAGACAGATGAATTTTATTGAAGATTTAAAATGGCGTGGCGCGTTAAACCAGGTCACAGATGAAGCAGGGTTACTAGAAGCAATGGCCGATGGCAAGATTGGTGCTTACGTTGGGACAGACCCAACTGCTGATTCTTTGCATCTTGGACACCTCATTCCATTTATGGTGTTAAAGCGTTTCCAAAACGCTGGTGGTAAGGCTGTGATTATTGTTGGTGGGGCGACAGGCGCCATTGGCGACCCACGGCCTACAACAGAACGTCAACTTTTGATGCCTGAACAATTGGCTGAAAACGAAAAGGGCATCACAGCGCAAGTAACAAAACTCTTTGGTGATGATGACACCCGTATTGTGAATAACAATGATTGGCTAGGCAAGTTGACATTGACAGACTTTTTACGTGATTATGGGAAGTTGTTCTCAATTAACGTGATGTTGAAAAAGGATGTCGTGGCGTCACGTTTGGAAACAGGAATTTCATTTACTGAATTTACTTACCAAGTGCTACAAGGAATTGATTTCCATGAATTGTGGCGTCGTGAGGACGTTAAGTTACAAATTGGTGGGTCGGACCAATGGGGTAACATCACGTCGGGAATTGATTTGATTCATTCGTTAGAGGGAAATGACGCTAAAGCGTTTGGGCTCACCATTCCTTTGATGACAGACTCAACCGGTAAGAAGTTTGGTAAATCTGAAGGGAACGCGATCTGGTTGGATCCAAAGAAGACCTCACCTTATACTTTCTACCAATTCTGGTTGAATCAAAGTGATGCTGATGTGGTGAAGTACTTGAAGTATTTCACTTTCCTAAGTGTAGATGAAATTGAGACGTTGGCGAAGGCCGTTGAAACTAACCCAGGTGAGCGTTTGGCACAACGTCGTTTGGCACAAGAAGTGACGAAGTTTGTCCATGGTCAAGTAGCCGTTGAAGACGCAGAAAAGTTATCAGCTGCCCTCTTTAGTGGGGATGTGGCAACGCTTTCGGCTGCGCAAATCGGGGATGCCTTTGGTGGTGTGCCAAGTTTTGACACACCTAATGAAATCAAGAATGTGGTGGACTTCCTGGTTGATGGCGGTGTGGAACCCTCAAAGCGTCAAGCACGCGAAGACGTGACGAACGGCGCTATTACAATCAATGGTGAAAAAGTGACCGATGTCGCAGCTGAAGTGGATCCTTCAACACACTACGATGGGCAATTTGTATTGGTCCGTCGTGGGAAGAAGAAGTATTTCCTCGGCAAAGTAAAATAATCAAAAAGCACGCTTTTAGCGTGCTTTTCGTTTACAATAAATATGAGTATCATAAGAGAAAGGTGAGCAAAATATGAAAATACTCATGTACAATACAGTTCCCGAAGAACAACCTTTTGTGACTGCCTGGATGGCCAAAACTGGGCACGAAGTGGTCACATTATCAGAACCATTAACGGTTGATAATGCGGGACAAGCCGCGGGATTTGATGCGGTCAGCACGCAACAGACAACGGCAATGCCAGCGCCAGTCTATCAGATACTTGCTGAAAACGGGATTAAACAAATTGCCTTGCGCCAAGTTGGCTATGATGTTTTTGATGTGCCCGCGGCCTTTAGTCAAAAAATCCGACTTTCTAATGTTGCGGCCTATTCACCACGGGCAATTGCCGAATATACCTTAACCCAGTTATTTAATATTTTACGGCATAACAAGCAGTTTGAGCGGGCCATGGCCACTGGCGATTACACATGGGCAGCCGGTGGCCAAGCACGGGAAATTTATCAGTTAGCAGTTGCTATTATTGGTGTTGGTCGCATTGGCTCGGCTTTTGCGCAAATGTTGCATGCTTTGGGAGCCAAAGTGTTAGGTGTTGATCCAGTTTATCGTGCGCAGAACGAAGTATTTATTGAATACACAACATTAGATGATGCTTTAGCACGTGCCAATGTGATTAGCTTTCATACCCCTTTAAATGAGGAAACGCGCAACTTAGCGGATCAAGCCTTTTTTGACAAAATCCAACCAGGTACCATCCTATTAAACATGGCCCGTGGGGAGATTGTGGATATGACAGCTTTAGAAACTAGTTTGAATACCGGTCAATTATACGGTGCAGCGGTTGATGTGACGCCCAATGAAAATGCGTTTATGAACCAAAAGCAGGCAGTGACAGATTTACCAGAAAATATTCAACGACTAACGCAATTGGATAATTTTTATTTATCACCACACATTGCTTTTTATACGAATACAGCCATCAAAAACATGGTTGAAATGGCGTTAAACGATGCGGTGACACTTGCTAATGGTGGGTATACGGATAATGAAATTCTACGGTAGAGTGGGTCATTTATCTGGCGGGCGTTACAAAGAAAAATATTAGAAAAAAATCAGGCAAATTTTCTGAAAAAACAACCAAATGACGGTTGTTTTTTTTAATGGTCTGATTGATAATAAAGGTTATGTAATAACTATGTTGGCAATCGTATGGCAATTGTTGAGGGAGAAGCAATATGAAGATTGGCTTTGTTGGAACGGGCGTCATGGGCACTGGCATGATTAATAATTTATTAGCCGCCAAGCACGACGTGATCGTGTATAACCGAACACGTGAGAAGGCGGACGATGTGATTGCCAATGGCGCACGTTGGGCAGATTCGCCAGCTGCAGTTGCTCAGGCTGCTGACATAACATTTACCATGGTTGGCTATCCAAAAGACGTGGAAGCGGTGTGGACTGGTCAAGACGGGCTATTTTCTGGCGCCAAGTCTGGCGATATTTTGGTTGATATGACGACCTCTACACCTAAATTAGCTGAAAAGCTTGCCACAATGGGGCAAGAACTTGGCATTGGCGTGCTTGATGCGCCGGTTTCAGGTGGTGATATTGGGGCTAAAAATGGGACACTATCCATTATGGTTGGTGGGGCATTGGCCACGTATAACCAAGTATTGCCGATTTTCCAAGTGATGGGGCAAAACATTGTGCTTGCTGGTGATGCCGGTAAGGGTCAGCATATGAAAATGAGCAACAATATTGGGGTTGCTGCAACAGTTATTGGGATGGCAGAGTCTATGGCCTATGCTGAGGCGGCAGGCTTAAATCTTGACGCTGCTTACAATATCTGGCGGAACGGTGCAGCAGGCTCATGGTCGGTCACCAATTATATGCCACGGATTATGGCAGATGATTTTGCGGCTGGTTTTTATGTGAAACATCTATTAAAAGATTTGCGTATTGCATTAGATGCAGCCGCTGAGATGGCTATTGACCTACCAGGCACAGCACTGGCAGAGCAATTGTTTGCCAAACTCAATAAAACCCATGGCGATGAGGGTGTACAAGCCATTGTCAAATTATGGGCAGCATTTGCGTCAGCGTAACAGCATGTTTCACGTGAAACGTCGTTTGGAGAGCAACTCAGAATTCAATTTTGATTGTAAGGGAGATAATATATGGCAATTAAAAGGAACATGATTTTAGGGATCGTGGCCACATTCATTGTGTCAGTTATTGCAAAATATTTATCTGTCTGGCTACCTTTTCTAGGGGGCGAGGCGATTGCAATGCTGATTGGTATTGTGCTCGGTAATACCATCTTGCGTCACGAAAAATTTGCCCCAGGTATGAAGTGGGCGGAAAAGTATCCGATTGAAATCGGGATTGCGTTGATGGGATTAACGGGTACATTGAGAACCATTGAGAATCTTGGTTTAAACGGTATTGTGTTCATCTTAATTCAAATGGCTTTGACAATTGTTGTTGTCCTTTGGATGGGTGGTCGCTTGTTTAAAGTTTCTGATAAGTCAGCGATGTTGATGGGCGCTGGAAATGCCGTCTGTGGTTCAAGTGCGATTGCTTCTGTGGCGCCAGCTATTGGGGCCAATGATGACCAACGCCGTACTGCCGTGGCCACAGTTAGTTTGACTGGTGTTGTCCTCTTGCTTTTGCTACCAGTGATTGGCCCTGACTTGGTTGGTAATAACAATCTTTTGTTGGGTGCCTTAGTCGGTGGTACTTTGCAGTCAGTTGGTCAAGTAGTTGGAACGGCCACTTTGATTAACCAATCAGTTGTCACGTACGCTACGTTGTTCAAGATGCTACGTGTCATTCTGTTAACCGTTGTGGTCGTGATCTTTGCCAAAATGGCACAACGCAGTGATAAGAGCATCGAAGCGGCGGCTAAAGGCGTTTCTGTCCCTTGGTTTGTCATCGTCTTCTTGGCATTCTTGCTCTTGGCTAGTTTTGTGAAGTTGCCGGACGTTGTGACACACTCAGCCCATGAAACGGCTAGTTTCTTCGGTGTTGTTAACTTGGCTGGTATTGGTTTGAACCTTAAGTTTGAAACCATTAAAAATTCTGGTGGTAAGTTCTTGTCTTATGGCTTACTGACCGGTGTAGCACAGGTTGTCTTAGCCGTGGCTTTGATTAAGGTGCTATTTTAATCATCTTGTCCACTTTTAAGGCAGACACATCAAAAATACGCGACCAATTGCGGTCGCGTATTTTTTTTGATAATTGGCGTAGCGATTAGGACTGATTTGCGTTAACATCTGATTTGTTTTATTATAGTTATTATAAAATGATGAAGATGACATCAACGTGAGAAAAATGATAATTGGCCAGCGATTGGCGAATGATGAATTTAAGCGTGACAAGTCACCACTGATCATGACACGCATCAAGGTGACGCACGGAGGAGTGCCATGCTAACAATTTTGTCATATATTAATTTGCTGATGCAACCACTGGCGTCGACGATTGCGGCGGTTGTTTGGTTTGGCCTATTATTGGGGCAACATCAGGTAGCACGTCGGACGATAGGGCAACTTTTAGGCTGGTTAGTCATCGTGACAGCGATCAGCCGTTGGCTGGTGCCAACAGCTTATCAGGTTAGCGTGACCTCAACACTACTCATTGTGAGTTTAGTTTATGTTGGGCGACGAATACAGCAAGCGACACCGCTTGGCGTGTTGTTACTGGATGCCATTGTGAGTTCGTTACTGGCTGCTTGGGTGTACAATGTCGCATTGGCCATATTGTCACTCCTGACGCTCCCCTTAGTCATTCAGTTACTCGGTTATTTAATGGCTGGGGTTGTGACGATTGTGGTCGCGATTGTACCGTATTTATATCGTTTCAAATGGTTAACCACCAGTTTTTTCAACGTCATCCCCAGCAACTTGGCGTTTTTTTAATGATTGGGTTTGGCATGCGTGGTTTAAACGATTATTTAGCTTATTTGTGGCATCATACAGCGTACCAAGGATCAGTGATGTGGGAAATATTATCGCTGGTGGGGGTGCTGCTGATTATCGGGCTGCCCGCATTGCGGCATCAATATGACCTATTAACGTGTAAATTACAGCAACGTGATCACATGTTAGCTGCAACACAGCAGTATACGAATCAGCTGGAAAAGCAATATTTGGCGTATCGCACATTTCGACATGACTATAAAAATATTTTAGCGAGTTTGGCTTACGGTATCCAAAATGGCAATATGGCGGATGTGCAATACGCTTATGAATCTGTGATTGCAACGAGCCAGCACGCCTTGCCAGAGACGCAGGTCTTGGCACTCCATTTAATTGCTAATGTGAATTTGCGTAGTATGTTGTTAGTGAAATATCAACAAGCATCGCAGCAAGGGGTGCAGTTTACCATCGATATTCACCAAGTTTTTCAACCGGTTGACTTTAAAGTGGATGATGCATTTTATCGCGTTTTTGGTATTTTACTCGATAATGCGATTGAAGCGGCCGTTGATACACCAGAAAAGTTGGTGACGGTTGTTTTCGTGGCTTCCGAACAAGTAGCAATCATCAATAGTTGTTTACATCAAATTGATTTACCAGTGGCTGAGCAGCTTGGTTATTCATCAAAACGAGGGCATGCGGGACTTGGTTTATATTTTGTCCATCAATTTTTGGCCCAACGACGTGATATTGAATTAGTAACGGTGACTGAAAGCCGTCGTGTCAGGCAAGCATTAACGTTTGGGGGTGCAAATTGACCCATTATTATATTTTAGAAGACCACCCACAGCAACAACAGCGGCTACAGCAAATTATTGGTGCGTGTCAGTTATTTGATCAACCAGCACCATTATTAGCCGCGTTACAAGCAGATCGCCAACCGAAAGTCATTTTAATTGATTTAGCGTTGCATCATGTCGTGCATGCCGGCCTTAATGTTGCCCAGGCCATTCGTAGCTTTGACAGTTTATCGCCGATTATTATTGTCAGTACGCATACTGAATTACTAGCGATGAGTTATCAATATCAAATCGGTGTGTTAGATTTTGTGGACAAATCATTGTGTGAAACGAAATTTAAGCAACGTATTCGCTCAGCTATCCGTGTTGCCAATCGCCATTTGGCGCTACAAACGCAACACACACCCGAAATTGTCACTTTGCCCAGTAGTCATCAGCGGGAAATTGTGGATGTGAATGACATGATTTATATTGCCAGTAATGTTATGGCCAGTCATCGGGCAACGATTTATTGTGAACAGCGCCAAATCGACTTGCGCGCGACAATGAAAACGTTGGCTGATTTGAGTGATAAGTTAATTCAAATACATGCGGCTTATGTGATTAATCGTGATAAAATTTGTCATTTAGACCGCCGCAATCATACCGTGATATTAGATACTTGTGTGGCGTTACCCTATTCAAAGCGGCATTTTAAGCAGCTTCAAGCGCTGTTAAAGTCGTCTATTGACAAAATGTAAGTTAAGTTTTTGAAAACGCGGTTAAAACCGACTATAATGGAAACTAGTTTACAAAATAATGGATAAGACGTTTTGATTAACGCTTTGGAGAATATAGATACATGCAAGTTGCAATTATTGGTGCTGGCCCTCGTGGTCTGGCTGTCGCAGAGCGACTTATCAATCTCGCTGAGGATGATACCAAGCTCGATATTGAAATTTTTGATCCCTATGCAATTGGTGGTCGTGTCTGGGATCCATTCATACCACAAAATCAGCAGTTTTTAATGAACACCGTGATTGATCAAATTACATTATTTAATGATGACTCAATCGAAAATGGTGGGAAGCCCTTACCAGGACCGAATTTACGACAATGGCTGGTAGGGCAAGCGGCAACATTTTTAGCAGCTCACCCCGAATTTGCGCCATTTTACCAGCAAGAAGTTGCCCGATTAAAGCAACCAGGTGACTTTGCCTCGCGGGGCATGATGGGCGTCTATGCGGCTTGGTTCTTTGAATGGTTAACGCAACGTGTACGTCAAAACCAAACGCTGACCTTTACACAACAAGCCGTCACCCAGGTCACGCCAATTGGTCAGAAATTCCAATTGACGTTAGCTGACGGCATACAAATTTTATCAGATCAAGTGGTGATGGCGTTAGGGCATTCCGATGATTATTTATCAGAAGAAGAGGCTGGTTTTAAAACATTTGCTGCGGAAAATCACCTTAAATACGTTGCGCCAACGCATCCAGCGGAAGCCGATTTATCATCATTTGATGAAAATGATACCATTATTGTCCGTGGCCTTGGCTTGAGCTTTTTTGATTATTTGTCCGCTTTGACTGTGGGGAAGGGCGGCCAATTTGTCCGGAATGCTGCCGGTGAACTAGACTATATCCCTTCGGGTCATGAGCCACATGTGATTGCGGGCTCACGTGGCGGGTTCCCACTACATGCACGCGGTGTCAATGAAAAGGACACGAGTGAATTATACGTACCAAAGTTTTTCACGTTACCAGCTTTAGACGCTTTTCGGGCAGCGGGTGGCGGTCATTTACAGTATGACGATTTTGAAAAATTAATAGTAAAAGAGCTTACTTACAAATACATTTTAAACCAACTGGCAATTATGCCTAATCGCTTGCCTTATGATCAAGCCGAAGCCTTACGCCAAGCTTTGTTAACTAGTGATGATTTAATGGCGACAGCAAAAGCATTTGGCTTGGATGATATACCAGCATTTGATATTGATCTCATTCGTAATCCAGCCCGTGATTTAGATGCTGCAGTTGACTACGCAACGTGGTTTAAAACGTATTTGCGAGCAGATATTGCCGATGCCAAATTGGGGAATAAGCACGCACCTTTTGCTGGAACATTTGATATTATGCGCGATGTGCGCGATCGGATTCGTTATGTGATTGAACATGATTATTTTGACGCAGACGCATATGAAAAATTCTTGCGCCAATTTAAACCATTCGATGTGTCAGTGTCAGTTGGACCACCGCTTGAACGAATTGAACAACTACTGGCTTTGATAGAAGCAGGGGTCTTTGAAGTGACAGCGCCACAAATTCATGTTGACACTGAGGGCCAACAATTTGTTGCCCGCGACGCCCGCCAACAAGAATTCCGTGGGAATGCCTTGATTGAAGCACGCTTAGGGGCAACAGATATTGGGATCTCAAGAAATCCAGTTATTGAAAACTTGCGCCAACAAGGACTGCTCGTGCAACCAACTCGGACACGCGCAGACGGGTCAACTTATCAGTTAGGCGCTGCGACATTTGATCGCCAAACTTTTGAAGTGATTGACCAAAATGGCAATAAAGTGCCACATTTGTATATTTATGGTATTACGCTTGAAGGCCTCAAGTGGTTTGGGACGGTGATTCCACGTCCTGGCGTCAATACGGTCATTTTACGTGAGGCTGCTTGGATTGCCCAACGTATTCTAGCGTATGCGTAAGTACTTAGTCACATTTGTCATGGTATAAATGTGGTAAACTAAAAATAGACATAGACGACTGCTAGAGAGCGAAAAAATAGAAGCGGAATACACGACTCATGGCAAATATTCAGCTGATTGCAACAGATTTAGACGGGACATTCTTAGCGGATGATAAGACGTTTGATCATGCGTTATTTCGGACTGTCCTCACCCAACTTAAAGCCCAGCATATTGCCTTTGCGATTGCTACCGGTGTCCATCAGACACGCATTAATCGCATTATGGCAGGCTTTTTAAATGACGGCATTAATTTTGTATCAAATAATGGTGCGCGGGTTGTGACTGGTGATGGTCAAGTGTTATATGAACGGGCGATCCCGCGCGCAACGTTAGCGCAAATTGCGACCTTAATTGCTAACTTTGAACCAAAACCGGACCAAGGGGTGGTTTACTCCACGGATGATACGGCTTATATCCCACGTGCATTTGCCAATGTTGTCATGGATAAGCACCTGAAGTATTTTCAACATATTGTCATTTTTGACGATGTTGCCGACATTGCGGAGCCAATCTTTAAAGTCACGATGAATTGGCGTGACTTTGATGAATTACAGTTTTATACTGCTGCTAAGCAAGCATTGGGACATGCTGTCCATGTGACCGAAACCGGCACAGGGGCGATTGATATTGTGCCTGCTGGTGTGAATAAGGCGGTGGGGTTGCAAGTCTTAGCGGATCACTTAGGGATTGAGATGGCCCATGTTGCTGCGTTTGGTGACGGAGGTAATGATGTTGAGATGTTAACGCATGTGGGTTATCCTTTCATCATGCCCAAAACGACTTTAGTGGGGGACTTTTTACCGGTTGTGGCTGATAATAACCATGATGGTGTCTCACGCACAATTTTACAATTATTAGCAAAAAACGACGCCTAGTATGAGGCGTCGTTTTTTGGTGTTGCTGTGATAAAGGCGTACTTTTGTTGATAGATGGCATCGGTATCATAATCAGCTGGGCCGTGGACACCACCTGGCACCCAAAGGGTTGTGGCTGGGCGCAATGTGGCGGCTTGGTAACGTTGCGCGAGATCGACACTCTGTAAATAAGGGACGACGGGATCTTTCGTGCCGGCAATTAAGAAAAGCGGCGGCATTTTTGGTGTCAAATACGTCGCAGGATTCGCCTGTTTAACAAGATCCGGAGCAGTTTCTGGTGCGTGATGGTCTAACATGATACCTTCAAAGGCATCAGCTGTACCGGTTTCTGGAAACTGAGGTGTTATGCCGAGTTGTTGGAACTGTTGCGTCATTTGGTCGACTTGATAAGGGCCATATAGACCAATGACGCGCTTGATTTCTGGTAAAGTCGTAATATCTGCTGATGATAGGGTGCCTAATGGCACACCGTCTGAAAAACTGGCAGCAGCAAGCACGGCTAATTGGGCGCCACTGGATTCGCCAATGAGCGTGAGGTGTGTTATATCTAATTGATAATCTGTTGCCTGTTGGGCCAAAAAATGAATGGCAGTACTAATGTCGGCAATTTGTTCAGGGAACTGATTATGTGTAGCGGTGTTGAGGCGATAATCCATACTCACCACCGCAAAACCAGCAGCTAAAAAGCGTAGACTGGGATTAAGTTTAAAAGAGGATTTTTGCCCGCGCAGTAAGCCGCCACCATATAAATCAAGAATAACTGGGAAAGCTTGCTGACCAGCAGGCAAATAGAGGTCTAACTGTTGTCGTGAATCTGGGCCATAAGCCACGTCGCGAATAACAGTATGCGCTGACTCAGGTACCGTGGCGGGGATGAAGTGATAAGGTTTGTCTTTGAATTGCATCATACACCTCTAACGTTTAGTTGTTACGCTCATTATAC